>NZ_JAPDBM010000073.1:0-22150 GCF_027705265.1 Aeromonas sp. QDB11
ATTGGGCGATCGGCATGGATGTTATTGAGTGATCGGCATGAATGTTATTGAGCGATCGCCATGCGTGGGAATACGCAGAGTGATGGTGTTGCCGTATTGGGTGGTGAGGCGGTGCCGGTCAACCCCTGCTCCAAGTATGAGGACATGAAGTTCTCACCGGATGCCGATGGCGTCTACGAGTTCTATCTGAATATGGCGGGTGAAGCGCCGACTGTTTACGTCAAGAAGCCCTGATCTATCTCTGAGTGTTAAATCTCTCAGCAAATTAATCAGTTAAGTGCCCTGGCCCAGAAATCTGCTGGCCGGGGCATTTTTTTAGGTTAGAATCGGCGCCCTCATGACATCAGGTGTACTATATATTGTGCTGGTTTTTATATTTGGCACTATTGGTTGTGTTCTGTGCTGTTGTCATGATGTTGATGCATTCACATAAGGTTGATTGAAAATGGCTAAATCGAACCCGGTGCTGGAGAGTGAGCTTGGCTCCCGCCTTATTCCCATGCAGGAAACGTCCCTCGAGATCTGGGATAGCAAGTATCGCCTTAAGAACAAGGATGGTACTCCCATCGACAGCTCTATCGATGAGACTTACCAGCGGGTAGCCCGTGCGTTGGCAGAGCAGGAGCTGGAACCTGAGGCCTGGTATGAGCCGTTCCTGTGGGCGCTGCGCAATGGGGCCATTCCGGCGGGCCGCATTACCTCTAATGCGGGGGCGTTTGAGCACAAGCCTGCCACTTCAACCATCAACTGTACTGTTTCCGGCACCATCGAAGATTCGATGGACGATATCCTCGGCAAGGTGCACGAGGCCGGTCTGACCCTGAAAGCCGGGTGCGGTATCGGCTATGACTTCTCGACCCTGCGTCCGCGTGGGGCCTTTGTCTCCGGTGCTGGCGCTTATACCTCCGGCCCGCTCTCGTTCATGGATATCTACGACAAGATGTGTTTCACCGTCTCGTCAGCCGGTGGTCGTCGCGGCGCCCAGATGGGCACCATGGATATCCGCCATCCCGATGTGATCGAGTTTATTCAGGCCAAGCGTGAAGATGGCCGCCTGCGTCAGTTCAACCTCTCTCTGCTCATTACCGAAGATTTCGTCAAGGCGGTGAAAGAGGATGCGCCCTGGTCGCTGATCTTCCCCTACACCGCCAAAGAGGTAGAGCAGGACGGCATTGCGTTGGACGATCCCGCTCAGGTGCTCTGGGCCGACTGGCCCAACAAGGAAGGGGTGGTGTTCAACGAGCTGGGGCAGGTTGCCTGCAAGGTCTACAAGACCATGCCAGCCCGCAAGCTGTGGAATGTCATCATGACCTCCACCTATGACTATGCAGAGCCCGGCTTCATCCTGATCGACAAGGTCAATCAGATGAACAACAACTGGTTCTGTGAAGAGATCCGCGCGACCAATCCCTGTGGCGAGCAGCCGTTGCCACCTTACGGTGCCTGTCTGCTTGGCTCGGTCAATCTGACCAAGTTTGTACGCGACCCTTTTACTGAACAAGCTGCGTTCGATTGGCAGGCGTTTCGCAAGGTCGTGGCCATTTTCACCCGCATGCTCGACAACGTGGTGGAGATCAACCAGCTTCCGCTGGCCAAACAGCGCGAGGAGATCACCGCCAAGCGCCGTCACGGCATGGGTTTCCTGGGTCTTGGTTCGACCCTCACCATGCTGCAGATCAAGTACGGCTCCGCTGCGTCCGTTGCTTTTACCGAGCAGGTATCCCAGGAGCTGGCGATGACCGGCTGGCAGGAGTCCCTGCGTCTGGCAAGGGAGAAGGGCCCGGCGCCCATCATGGAGCAGGAGTTCGAAGTGACCGGCAAGATGCTGCGTCTGCGCCCGGAAATGGCAGCTGATGGCATCAAGGTGGGTGACAAGTTGAAGGGCAAGGTGCTGCACGCGCGCTATAGCCGCTATATGCAACAGGTTGCCGAAGTGGATCCTGCGCTGGTCGCCGAACTGGCCGAAGTGGGCGGGCGTTTCACTCACCACAGCAGTATTGCGCCGACTGGCACCATTTCGCTGTCACTGGCCAACAACGCCAGCAACGGCATCGAACCGAGCTTTGCTCACCACTACAGCCGCAATGTCATCAAGCCGGGCAAGAAGAGCAAGGAGAGTGTGGATGTCTACTCTTTCGAGCTGCTGGCCTACCGCGAGTTGGTGAACCCGGCCGCCATGCCTTACAGCGAAGAGGAGGCGAGCCGTCTGCCGGACTATTTCATTACTGCCGATGACATCAGCCCGGCCCAGCACGTGGACATACAGGCGGCGGCCCAGCGCTGGATCGACTCCTCCATCTCCAAGACTGCCAACGTGCCGACCGATTTCCCGTTCGAGCAGTTCAAGGATATCTACATGTATGCCTCGGACTCCGGCCTCAAGGGCTGCACTACCTTCCGCTTCAATCCCGAGGCCTTCCAGGGCGTGCTGGTGAAGGAGAAGGATCTGGAGAACACCCTGTACGACTTCACCCTGGAGGATGGCTCCGTCATCTCCGTCAAGGGGAACGAAGAGATCGAATACGATGGCGAGCTGCACACTGCCGCCAACCTCTACGACGCCTTGAAAGAAGGCTATTACGGTAAATTCTGAGAACGACATTATGGTCAAGAAGATCGACAAGAAAATCGTCGCCTACAAGGTGCGTACCAAGGATGAGCCGCAAGAAGATCTCTCTGCGCAGGATGACGTGGTGCACATGCACGAAACCGTGCTGCGCCCGGAGCGGCTGATGGGCACCACCTACAAGCTGAAGACGCCGGAGCATGTCTCCGAGCACTCCCTGTTCATCACCATCAACGACATCATTCTCAACGAGGGCACGGTTCACGAAACCCGCCGTCCGTTCGAGATCTTCATCAACTCCAAGAGTCTGGAGCACTACCAGTGGATCGTGGCGCTGACCCGCATCATCTCTGCCGTATTCCGCAAAGGGGGGGATGTCACCTTCTTAGTGGAGGAGCTGCGCTCGGTGTTTGATCCCAAGGGCGGCTACTGGAACAAGGGCAAGTATGTGCCATCGCTGATCGCCGAAATTGGCAACGTGATCGAGAGCCATCTCACCGAGATCGGTATGCTCAAGGCAACCGGACTGGATGAGCATCAGCAGGCGTTTCTGGCCGAGAAGCAGGCCGAGCTGAAGGCGACTCAGGATGCCGAAGAGCAGCAGGCGAACAGTGGTTTTCCGGCCAATGCCGCGCTCTGCTACAAGTGCCACACCAAGGCGCTGGTGCTGAAGGATGGCTGCATGACCTGCCTCAACTGCGGCGACTCCAAGTGCGGTTAACAGGCATTCCTGAGTAGCTGAACGATAGAAAAAAGACCGGCCACAGCGCCGGTCTTTTCATTGCTGTTTTTATGTGCAATCAAATCAGGCGGCCCAGTGATTTGTTGCGTGATAGTAAAATCGGGCGTAGCGTTGAGGGTAATAAAACTGTCACGGTCGTGTGGTTTCAATGACATCTGAGATTCACACACGTGGCACCTTCAGTGCCAAGGAGGATGCTTATGGACAATACGGACCGAAAGCTGTTTATCCTGGATACCAACGTTCTGCTTCACGAACCCCTCGCTATCTACTCCTTCAAAGAGCACGACGTGCTCATCCCCATGACGGTGCTGGAAGAGCTCGATAACATCAAGGATCGCAACAAGGATGTCAGCCGCGACGCGCGGGTGGCCATTCGTGCGCTGGAAGATGTGTTCCGCGATGCGACCCCGGATCAGATCACCCAGGGCGTTCCGCTGGCTGGCGAAGCGAGCGGCAATATCTGCATCTTCAGCGATCACCATCTGCCGCAGGATGCCGAGGTGTTTACCGACAAGGAGGCCGACAACCGCATCATCAACGCAGCCCTCTATCTGCAAAAGCACGAGTTGAAGCGTCAGGTGGTGCTGGTCACCAAAGACATCAACATGCGTCTCAAGGCCAAAGGGGCCGGGCTTGCCCACGTTGAAGATTACCGCAGCGACCAGCTGATCGACGATATCCGCCTGCTGGCCAAAGGTTTTCAGGTGGTGCCCGGCAGCTTCTGGGAGCGGGTAGGCGAATGCGAGAGCGAAACCCATGGCCGCGACACCATCCATGTGATCGATGCCAATCTGCTGGAAGGGGTTCACGTCAACCAGTACCTGATCGACGAGGAGAACTTCTTCGCCGCCCGGGTGCTCAGCCATGATGGCAACAAGATCCGCATCAAGGATCTCGGGCGCGAGCGGCTGATGTCCCGCAAGGCGTGGGGGGTGCATCCCAAGAACGTCTATCAGGGGATGGCCCTCGATGCCCTGCTCGATCCGCATATCGATCTGGTGATCCTGACCGGCCCGGCCGGTTGCGGCAAAACCCTGCTGGCGATGGCTGCCGCGCTGGAGCTGGTGATTGAGAAGGGCATTTACGAGAAGGTGATCGTCACCCGGAATACCCCAGAAATTGCCGAAAGCATCGGCTTCCTGCCCGGCACCGAGGAGGAGAAGATGATGCCCTGGTTGGCGGCGGTGACCGACACCCTGGAGGTGCTGCATAAGCAGGACGAGAACATGAGCGGCTCGCTCAGCTACATCATGGAGAAGGCCAACATCCAGTTCAAATCGGTTAACTTCATGCGCGGGCGCAGCATCCAGAACACCTTCGTGCTGCTGGATGAGTGCCAGAACCTGACCGCTTCCCAGATCAAGACCATCATCACCCGCTGCGGCGAGGGCACCAAGATCGTCTGCTCCGGTAACCTGGCCCAGATCGACTCCAACTACCTGAGCCCGGTGACCTCGGGTCTTACCTACATCGTCGAGCGTTTCAAGGATTTCGACGGCAGTGCCAACATCTTCCTCAACGGTGTGGTGCGCAGCCGACTGGCTTCGTTCGCCGAGGAAAACCTCTGATTTAACTGACCATCTTCATATGAAAAAGGGGAAGCCAAGCGGCTTCCCTTTTTTGATCATGGCGCGGCTTGGGTTGCAGAGGGCTTATTGGCCCAGATAGCGCAGCAGCCCCGGGTGGTTGCTGTTTTGCAGAATATCCGGCTTTCCCTGCAGGGCGATGCGTCCCTCGTCGACGAACAGCACCTGATCGGCGATAAGCTGGGCATCCTCCGGATTGTGGGAAACCATCAATACTGTGATGCCCTGCTCGCAGGCGAGGCGAGCCACTTCGGCCAGCATCTCCCTGCGCAGGGCGGGATCAAGGGCCGAGAAGGGCTCATCCAGCAGCAGCAGCGGTTTGCCTCGCACCAGCGCACGGGCCAGCCCGACTCGCTGTTGCTGACCGCCGGAGAGCTGCTCCGGCAGGCGGTTGAGCATCTCGCCAAGGCCAACCCGCGCGGCTGCATCGATCACCTGTGCCCGCTGGGCGGCACTGAGGCGCAGCCCCGGGTGCAAGCCGATGGCGATGTTGTCGAACACTGACAGGTGGAGGAAGAGGTTGTGATCCTGAAACAGGGTGGTGACCGGTCGCTCGGCGGGGCCCAGCGGCAGCAGATCTTCACCATCGAAACTGAGGCGGCCCGACTCCACCGGCACGAAGCCGGCGATCATCCCGAGCAGGGTCGACTTGCCCGCGCCGCTTGGGCCGATCAGCGCGGTGATCTCCCCCTTGGGCAGAGTCGCGCTGAAGCTGACGCGCCAGTCGGGGTAGCTGGTCACCAGCGTATCAATGTTCAGCATGTTTTCCTCCAAGTCCCCGTTCCACCAGCCAGAACAGGGAGAAACAGAGTGTGAGCAGCAGCAGAGCGGTAGCGGCTGCCTCGGTCAATCGATAGCTGCCGAGCTGCTGGTAGAGCAGCCAGGGCAGGGTGGTGAGCTCCTGACTGCCAAACATGGCGATGGCGCCGAGATCCCCCAGCGAGAGGATCATCGACAGCGCCATCGCCAGTGCCAGCGGACGGCGCAGCAGCGGCCACTCCACAAGCCGCAGGCGATGCAGGCCACGTACCCCCAGACTGTCCGCCAGCCGATCGTATTGGCGCACCACCAGCTGCATGGGGGCTGAGAGGGTGCGCATCACATAGGGCAGCGCCATCAGGGCGTTGACCAGCACTACCAGCCAAGGGCCAAGGGCAAAAACATCAGCAAAGGGCATAAACAGGATAAAGAGACCGGTAGAGAGCACCACTGCCGGGATCATCAGGATCATCGAGCCGCTGGCCTCCCACATGGCCGCAGCCCGCCGCTGGCGGGTGCGCACCTTGAGGTGACGGCTGGTGAGTAGCAGGCCGCTGCCGAGCAGAGTCGCCAGGGTGCCTGCTGCCAGCGCAATCAGCAGCGACTGGCCGCTTGCTTGCCACAGCTTGCTGGAGGTGAGCGCTGTCAGCAGCCCAGGGTGAAGGCCAGCCACCACGATAGCCAGCAGCGGTGGCAGAAAGATGGCGAGCCCGATACAGAGCGAGAGCAGATCCACCACGGCCGTGCCCGGCTGATGGCGATCCGGCCGCAGGCAGGGGCGACGGGGGGTAACCCTGCTGGCCGGGGTGCTCTGCAGCTTGTGTTGCAGGGCGAGCAGGGCGGCGGTCAGGATCAGCTGCACCAGCGCCAGTCCGCCCGCGGTGGCGAGATCGAAGTCAAAGCGCAGGGCCTGATAGACGGCCACCTCCAGGGTGGTGGATTTGGGCCCGCCCCCCAGTGCCAGTACGGTGGTAAAGCTGGTGAAGCAGAGCATAAAGATGAGGCTGGCCAGCCCCGGCAATATGCCGCGAATAAGCGGCCACTCCAGCAGCCGGAAGATATGGGATGAGCGCATGCCGAGCTGGCTGGCAAGGCGCCAGCTCGATTCGGGGATGCTCTCTATGCTCTGCAGCATCAGGCGTGCCGCCAGTGGCATGTTGAAGAAGACGTGGGCCAGCAGGATGCCGAACAGGCCGTAGAGATAATTGCCGGGATCCAGCCTCAGTGAGCGCAACAGTTGCGGTAGCCACCCTTGCTTACCGTGTACCGCCACGATACCGAAGATGGCGATGATGACAGGTAGTACCAGCGAGAGACCAAATAGCTTGATCAGCAGGGTTCGGCCAATGAAACGGCGCCGCGCCAGCGCGCGGGCCACCGGAATGGCCAGCCCGAGACTGAGCAGGGTGGAGAGCAGTGCCTGCCCCAGACTGAAGCCCAGCACATGACGCAGATAAGGATCTGCGATCAGGGTGCGGGGTGCCAGCGAACCGGCCTGCCACAGCAGGGCCGCCAGCGGCCCGAGGGATAACAGCAGGATCAATAGGGTGGCTGCACTGCCCGGCAACCACCAGAGGGGACGAGCCTGTAGTTTCAGATAACGGCTCACTGGGTGACGGCTTGCAGCCACTCGCGGATCCATCCTTTGCGATGGGCGGCCACCTCATCGGCGCTGAAGGCGAGCGGCTTGGCTACAGTGATCATCTGCTCGAAGCCCTTGGGCAGCGGCGTGTCGATGACCGGATACATCCAGTTGCCGGTCGGGATCTCGTTCTGGAAGGCGGGGCTCACCATAAATTGCAGGAACTGGTCAGCCAGCTTCTCCTGTTTGGCGCTTTTCAGCTTGGCGGCCACTTCCACCTGACGGTAGTGCCCCTCTTCAAACGCCGCAGCCTGATACTGGGGCTTGTTCTCGGCAATCAGGTGATAGGCCGGAGAGGTGGTGTAGGAGAGCACCATGTCCGCTTCGCCATCGAGGAACATGCCATAGGCCTCGGACCACCCCTTGGTGACGGTGACCGTCTTTTTGGCAAGCTCGGCCCAGGCGGCAGGCGCCTTGTCGCCGTAGACAGACTTCATCCACAGCATCAGCCCCTGCCCCGGGGTGGAGGTGCGGGGATCCTGATAGATCACCTTGATATCGGGGCGCTCCACCAGCTCTTTCAGGCTCTTGGGTGGCTGCTTGAGCTTCTCCTTGTCATAGACAAAGGCGAAGTAGCCATAGTCGTAGGGGACGAAGGTGTCATCCTGCCAGCCACCCGGCACCTGGATGCCATCCAGCTTGGCGGGATGGGGGGCGAACAGGCCGCTCTGCTTGGCTTCACTGATGAGGGCATCGTCGAGCCCCAGCACCAGATCGGCCTTGCTGTGGTTGCCTTCCAGACGCAGCCGGTTGAGGATGGCCACCCCATCTTCGAGGGGAACCAGATTGAGGGTGCAGCCGCACTCTTTCTCGAAGGCTTGTTTGATCTTGGGCCCCGGACCCCACTCGGCAGTGAAGGAGCTGTAGGTGTAGACGGTGAGGGTGTCGGCGGCGAACACATTGGCCGACAGCAGGCCGGTGGTGACCAGCAGCAGGGTCTTCATGGGTGGCACTCCCTATTACTTGTTAATAACGAGGTGCCAGCGGGTGAGGGCGCAAAAAATGAGCGCCATGCCTCAAATTCCTCCGCCAGCATTATCTGGATCAGGTACACGGGTATAATCTCAGCGGTAAACCGCACCCCGTTTGAGAAACGAACCGCATTGTATTAACGTTCTTTTGGGTAGACCAGCACAATTGTGCAATACCCATGAGATGACGCCCACCCAACAGAGGATGTTCGCGTGCTTACCAATACCAAGGAAAGGCGTGCCTTTGCGCGCATGGTCATCAATGCTCCGGTCACCGTCTATCAGCAGCAGCTGGTGCTGGAGGGGATCTGCCGGGATCTCAGTGCCAACGGCATGGGGATTGCGGTCTCTGAACACCAGCTCGACATCAATCAGCCCATCCGGATCAGTCTTGCCACCAACAACAACCTGTTGCCTCCCTTTGAAGCCCATGCCCGTATAATCCGGGTGCTGGAGGAGGAGAGCGGGTTGCTGCTTGCGGTAGAGTTTTTGCCTCAGAGTTAATCCTTTTTCTCCATCTCGGCAGAGGGAGGGGATTACCCTTTTTCCTGAACCGGCTGCACACTCAACTGCTTGCTATCGACCAGCGTTTTGCTGGTCGATGCTATTTGGCCCACAGGCAAGGTGGCGGGGCCAGTGGGTTCGAGCAGCAGGTAGTTCTGCCCCTGCCAGTTGAGGGTCACATCCCCCGGCTTGGCGGGCAGGTCAACGGCCAGCAGCGCATGGCCGGGGACGAACACCATGGCCTGTTTCAGCTCGGGAAAGAGCTGGGCCAGCATGGCGGCCATCAGGGTTACCTTGCTATCGCAGTCACCCCGGTTCTGCTCCAGCACCTGACGGGGCGGGAGAAAGCCTTTGCCCTGCCTTCCGTTCAGGCTATCGAGTTGCTGATAGGGGATGCTCTGGATAAAGGTGAGCATATGGGCCACGGTCTTCTGGCGAGCTTCCGTTTCTGTGCTGCCCTGCTGCTTGAGTTGATCCGCCAGCGGAGCCAGCCCGCTGCGACTCTCCAGCGCGATGCGCACATGATCTTGCTTCACTGCCAGCTGCCCGTCAGGGGGGGTGAAGTACTGGAAGTAGTGTTTGGTCAGCCACGCCTGCTCCTCTTTGCTCCGTTGTGACTCCAGAAAGGCCATCGCCTCGCGTGCCTTGTCCTGATTGCGGCTTTTCAGATGCAGCTCCAGCGAGGGGCGGGCGAGGGTGAACTGCACCTCGGGGTAGTTCTGGCGCACCTCCCGCAGCAACACCTGCAACACCTCCTCCTGCATTCTCGCCGGGCGATAGGCGATAAGGGGCGGCAACTTGCCCTGTTCGAGCCGGTAGGTGAGCTGTTGGGGTTTACCTTCGCTATCCTGCCAGCCGACGCTGATCTGGCCGAGGCTGTTGTTGAAGCTGGTTTGGCTGGCCCCCGCAGGCAGGGCAAGCAGCAGGGCACAGAGCAGAGGAATTGCCGTCGGTCTCTTCATCATCCTTTCCTGTGGCACGGGCCAGTTCCGGTGGCCCAAAATGGGAAGCGTAGCGGACAGTAAAACAGGGAGCCGAAGCTCCCTGTTGATTCTACTCGTTTTTTTGCAACTGGCGCGTTAAATCCAGCTCGGCTGCTTCGCTTCGAAGGTGCTGATGGCTGCCTCGTGTTGCAGAGTCAGGCCGATGGCATCCAGCCCGTTGAGCAGGCAGTAACGGCGGAACTCGTCGATCTCGAAGCCGAAGCTGATATCTCCGGCGCGCACCAGATTGGCCTCCAGATCCACCTCAATCTCGATGCCCGGCTTGGCGGCCACCAGCAGGAACAGGGCATCGACCTCCTCCTCCTTCAGGCGCACCGGCACCATGCCGTTGTTGATGGCGTTGCCGTAGAAGATGTCGGCAAAGCTCGGGGCTATGATGGTCTTGAAGCCGTAGTCGGCCAGCGCCCAAGGGGCGTGCTCGCGGCTCGAGCCACAGCCAAAGTTCTCGCGGGCCAGCAGGATGCTGGCACCGGCGAATTGCGGTTGGTTCAGCACAAACTCGGGGTTGGGCTGCTGGCCGGCATCGTCCAGGAAGCGCCAGTCGTGGAACAGGTGCTTGCCAAAACCGATGCGGTTGACCTTCTGCAAAAATTGCTTGGGAATGATGGCGTCGGTGTCGACGTTGGCGCTGTCGAGGGGGGCGACGATCCCTTTATGTTGCTTGAAGCCTGTCATCTTGTTCTCCTCGTAATTACAGCGCGCGAATGTCGGCGAAGCGGCCGGTGACGGCGGCGGCGGCGGCCATGGCCGGGCTCACCAGATGGGTGCGACCGGCACGGCCCTGACGCCCTTCGAAGTTGCGGTTGCTGGTGGAGGCGCAGCGCTCCCCCGGTTGCAGCCGGTCGTTGTTCATCGCCAGACACATGGAGCAGCCGGGCAGGCGCCACTCAAAACCGGCCTCGATGAAGATCTTGTCCAGACCCTCCGCTTCGGCCTGCGCCTTCACCTGCTCGGAGCCCGGCACCACCAGTGCCTGCACGCCAGCAGCCACCTTGCGACCGCGGGCGATGGCGGCGGCGGCGCGCAGATCTTCGATGCGGCTGTTGGTGCACGACCCGATAAACACCTTGTCGATGGTGACATCGGAGAGCTTCTGGCCAGGCTGAAGATCCATATAGGCGAGCGCCTTACGAGCTGACTGCTGCTCCATCAGATCGCTGAAGGATTCCGGTGCAGGAATGAGTTCATTGACGGCAATCACCTGACCCGGGTTGGTGCCCCAGGTGACCTGCGGGGCGATATCGGCGGCCTCCAGCACTACCTCGGCATCGAAGCGGGCACCTTCGTCGCTCTTGAGGCTCTGCCAGTAGGCGATAGCCTGCTCCAGTGCCTCGCCCTTGGGGGCAAACTCCTTGCCACGGATGTAGTCGATGGTGGTCTGGTCGGGGGCAATCATCCCCGCCTTGGCGCCCAACTCGATGGCCATGTTGCACACCGTCATCCGCCCTTCCATGGAGAGGCTCGCAATGGCCTCGCCAGCAAACTCCACCACGTAGCCGGTACCACCTGCGTGGCCAACCCGACCTATGATGGCCAGCACCACATCCTTGGCGCTGATGCCTGCGGCCAGCTTGCCGTTGACCAAAATGCGCATGGTCTTGGCCCGGCCCTGTTTCAGGGTCTGGGTGGCCATCACATGCTCCACTTCGGAGGTGCCGATGCCGAATGCCAGCGAGCCGAAGGCACCGTGGGTAGCGGTGTGAGAGTCGCCGCAGACGATAGTGGTGCCGGGCAGGGTAATGCCGAGCTCGGGGCCCATCACATGGACGATCCCCTGATATTTGTGGTTGAGATCGTAGAGGCGAACCCCGAACTCCTTGCAGTTGTCGGCCAGCGTCTCCATCTGGATGCGGGCCATCTCGCCAGAGGCGGCGATGTCCTTGGTGGTGGTGGAGACGTTGTGATCCATGGTGGCCCAGGTCAGATCCGGGCGGCGCAGCTGGCGGTTCATGGCGCGCAGGCCGTCAAATGCCTGCGGGCTGGTCACTTCATGCACCAGATGGCGGTCGATGTAGATGAGGGGGGTTTCCCCTTCCACTTCCCGTACCACGTGGGCGTCGAATACTTTCTGATAGAGGGTCTTGGCCATTGCTTCTCTGCTTCCTTGTTCTCTGTTATGCGGCTCAGATCCGGGCGGCGATCTGGCTGCCCATCTCGGATGTGCTCTGCACCGGATGGCGGGCGCTGGCCTGATGCAAGTCAGCGGTGAAGTAACCCTCGGCCAGGGTCTGGGCCACGGCCTGCTCGATGGCCTGGGCGGCAGCTTCCTGACCCAGGCTGTAGCGCAGCATCAGGGCAGCGGAGAGGATCTGGGCGATGGGGTTGGCGATCCCTTTGCCTGCGATATCGGGGGCCGAACCACCGGCCGGTTCGAACAGGCCGAAACCCGATTCGTTGAGGCTGGCGGAGGGGAGCAGTCCCATGGAGCCGGTGATCATGGCGCACTCGTCAGAGAGAATGTCACCAAACAGGTTGGAGCAGAGCAGCACATCGAACTGGGAGGGATCCTTGATGAGTTGCATAGTGGCGTTGTCGATATACATATGGTTGAGGGCTACGTCCGGATAGGACTTGGCGACTTGCGTCACCACCTCGCGCCACAGGATGGAAGAGGCGAGCACGTTGGCCTTGTCGATGGAGGTGACTTTGCTACGGCGTACCCGGGCAGATTCAAAGGCAATTTTGGCGATGCGCTCAATCTCGAAACGATGGTACACCTCGGTGTCGAACGCCTTCTCGTTCGCCCCTTCACCCTCGCGCCCCTTGGGCTGGCCGAAGTAGATGCCGCCGGTCAGCTCGCGCACGCAGGCGATGTCAAAACCGCGATCCGAGATGTCGGCACGCAGGGGGGAGAACTGCTCGAGACCGGTGTAGATACGGGCCGGGCGCAGGTTGCAGAACAGCTTGAAGTGGGCGCGCAGGGGCAAGAGGGCGCCACGCTCCGGCTGATCGTTGGGTGGCAGATGTTCCCATTTCGGGCCGCCGACCGAGCCGAACAGCACGGCGTCGGCCGCCTCGCAGCCTGCAATGGTACTCTGCGGCAGAGGGGTACCGTGGTTGTCGATGGCGATGCCGCCTACATCGTGGCGATCATACTCGAGGGCGAAACCGAACTTGGCCTGCACTTTTTCCAGCACCTTGACGGCCTCGGCCATCACTTCCGGGCCAATGCCGTCACCCGGTAATACTGCGATCCGATAACTGCTCATACTGTCTCCGTCTTGATAGTGTTATTTCGTTCCATCTGCTCGGCCACCTGATCGGCGCGCCAGATACTGTTGATGACATGCAGCAGGGCATGGGCCGAGGATTCGATGATGTCGGTGGCCAGCCCCATGCCGTGGAATTTGCGCCCTTTGTACTCGGCGACGATATCGACCTGACCGAGGGCATCTTCCCCTTCACCCTTGCTCTTGAGGGCATATTTGTCGATGCGGATCTCATAGCCGGTAATGCGGTTGATGCACTGGTAGACCGCATCCACCGGGCCGTTGCCGGTGGCCGCTTCGCACACCAGATCCTGCCCTACCTTCAATTTGACCGAGGCGGTGGCCAGTACCGAGCTGCCGCTCTGCACCCCGAGGTACTCCAGCTTGAAGTGCTCCGGCTCTTCGTGGATCTGGCTGAAGAAGGCCAGCGCTTCGAGGTCGTAGTCGAACACCTGCCCCTTCTTGTCGGCCAGGGTCAGGAACTTGCCATAGAGGTGGTCGAGGTCGTAGCTGCTCTCGGCATACCCCATGGACTCCATCCGGTGCTTGATGACGTGACGGCCGGAGCGGGAGGTCATGTTGAGGTTGTTCTGGGTCAGGCCAATGCTCTCGGGGGTGATGATTTCGTAGGTGTTTTTCGCCTTGAGCACCCCATCCTGATGGATGCCGGAGCTGTGGGAGAAGGCGTTGGCCCCGACGATCGCCTTGTTCGGCTGCACCGGCATGTTGCAGAGCTGGCTGACGAGCGTGCTGGTGCGATGAATTTCGCTGTGGCGGATATTGGTCTGCACCCCGAGCAGGTCGGCGCGGGTTTTCAGGATCATCGCCACCTCTTCCAGCGAGCAGTTGCCCGCCCGTTCGCCGATGCCGTTGATGGTGCACTCGATTTGGCGGGCTCCCATCTGCACCGCGCCGATGGAGTTGGCCACCGAGAGCCCCAGATCGTCGTGGCAGTGGACCGAGATGATGGCCTTGTCGATGTTGGGCACCCGGTTGAACAGGGTGTGGATGATGCCGGAGAACTCGGTCGGTACCGTGTAGCCCACGGTATCGGGGATATTGATGGTGCGGGCCCCCGCCTTGATGGCGGCCTCCACCATGCGGCAGAGATTATCAATCGGCGTGCGGCCTGCATCCTCGCAGGAGAACTCCACATCGTCGGTGTAGCGCAGGGCGTGCTTGATGGCGCCGACCCCCATCTCCAGCACATCCTCGAAGCTCTTTTTCAGCTTGCTCTCCACATGGATGGAGGAGGTGGAGATAAAGGTGTGGATGCGAAACGCTTCGGCGACCCGCAAGGCTTCACCGGCGGCATCGATATCTTTGGGCAGGGCGCGGGCGAGGGCGCAGACCCGGCTGTTTTTGATGTGGCGGGCGATGGTCTGCACCGATTGAAAATCGCCGGGAGAGGAGACCGGGAAGCCCACCTCCATGACGTCGACACCGAGTCGCTCCAGTGCCTGGGCGATCTGCAGCTTCTCCTTGACTGTCAAACTGGCCGCCAGGGCCTGCTCACCATCACGCAAGGTGGTGTCGAATATGATGACCCGATCTGACATGTGACTTCCCTCTTCCTAAGTTCGGTAACGTGCATCCTGCGGCGGCATAAAAAAACCCGTGCAGGGTGCACGGGTTTTTGTAAATTCCGGCTATGCCTTAGCCCGGCTACAAGGATCCCGCGCGAGTTAACGCGATTAGGGAAATTAGTAGTAGCGGGGTGGCGATACGCATGACGTTGTTATTCCTTCCAGTCGATAACGCTTTTACCAATATCGAGATTTTTATGCTGTGTCAACACGGAAGGTCAGGGGCAATCTGCTGACGTATTTAATCGGATTGTAAAGGATTGCAAATTTCCTTGTCCCATATTCGGCCCATGACCGATTATCTGGTCATTCCTGCTGTGCTCTATTCTCTGCACAACCAGATCGACTTATCAGCATTGGCTGAATTATCTGAGGTGTTAAATGGAAAAACGTAGACCTGGTCGTCCGGTCGGACGTTCTGACATTCGTGACAAGTTGCTTGCTGCCGCCCGTGAGCGTTTTCTCAATACTCCCTATAGCAAGGTGACTACACGCGAAATCGCGGAGCTTGCTGGCTCCAATCTGGCAATGATCCACTACTACTTCGGCAGTAAAGAGGGTCTTTACAAAGCGGTGCTGGGCGATGTCGCCGAGCCCCTCGATCATGCCTGGCAAGATGAAAACAGCAATCACAGCCTCAACGAGCTGCTCAACACCTACTATCAGGTGATGGCGCCCAACAGCGAGCTGACCTCTGCCATCTCCAGCGCATTGTCAACCGAGAAGAGCCCGGGCCGGGATTTTGTGCTGAACCGCCTGCTGGAACGTCAGCTGCCGCAGTTCGATGCCCTGCTGGAAACCATGAAGTCCAACGGCGAGCTGGGTGACAACCTGGATCCCGAGATGCTGAAGATCTCCTTCCTCAGCATGATGTGGCAGCCGTTCGTGATGAAAGATCTCTACGAGCAGGTGTTTGGCCTGAAAGTGGATGAGCACTTCATGGCCCGTCTGGCGGACCACAACTGCCGTCTGATGGAGACCGGCCTGCGCGGCAGCCACTGATTTTGCCGCAACATCGAGATTAAAAAGGGCCATTAGGCCCTTTTTTCATAAATCTGTTATCCCTCGTTCAACGTAACGTCATCCCGCTTTCCTACTCTGCAAGCAGCATTCAGGGAAGGAGGGGCTATGAACAAGATCCAGCAATGGGACCTGCAGGTGTGCCGGGTCTGCCTGCTGCACGGGTACAACCGGCAGCAAGCGAGGGTGAGTCGTCTTGTTTCCCGCACCGGTGATGGCCCGCTGTACGCCGTGCTGGCCGCCCTGCTCTGGTGGCAGGGAGAGGCAGAGCAGGAACTGGTACGACTGGCGCTGCTTGCCTTCGCCATCGAGCTGCCCCTCTATCTGCTGCTGAAAAACAGCCTGAAACGGCAACGGCCTATCGGCTTGCCGGTCTTTATCACTCCTTCCGATCGCTACAGCCTCCCCTCCGGCCACACCGCCGCCGCCTTCTTGATGGCCACCATACTGGCGACCGGCTTTCCGCTCTGGGCGCCCCTGCTGTTCGGCTGGGCGGCGCTGGTGGGAGCATCCCGGCTACTGCTCGGGGTGCACTACCTGAGCGATCTGGTGGCCGGCGCCCTGTTGGGTGGCGGTTGCGCCGTGCTGGCGCTCGGCTGGAGCCACTCATGAGGATACTGTTTGGTGTGCAAGGCACTGGCAACGGTCATATCAGTCGCAGTCGCACCCTGGCGCGGGCGCTGCGCACTGCAGGGGTCGAGGTGGATTATCTCTTTAGCGGCCGTCCTGCCGAGCGCTACTTCGACATGGAGGAGTTTGGCGCCTACCGCGCCTTTGCCGGGCTCACCTTTGTCAGTCACGAGGGGCGAGTCTCGCCGTGGCGCACCCTACAGGCCGCCTCGCCGCTCACCTTCTGGCGGGATCTGCGGGCTCTCGATTGCAGCGCATACGATCTGGTGGTGAGCGATTTTGAGCCGCTGACCGCCCACGCCGCCCGCCGCTATGGCAAGCCGAGCCTCACCATCAGTCATCAGGCCAGCTTCAACTGGCCCATTCCGCGCTGGGGGGAGGACGGGGTCAGCCGCCAGCTGATGCGCCACTTTGCTCCTGTGGATCAGCCGCTCGGGTTGCACTGGTTTCACTTTGGTCACCCCTTGCTGCCGCCGGTGATCGACCCCATCGCCGCTGCGCCGGATAACGGCGAGATCCTGGTCTATCTGCCGTTCGAGCAGACCGAGGCGATTGCCGCCCTGTTGTCGCGCTTTGGCCAGCAGCGCTTCGTCTGCTTTCACCCCGCCATCCGCACCCCGAGCCAGTGGCGCAATTTGCGCTTCGAGCCGCCGTCGCGGCACGGGTTTGTCGCCGTGCTGACCGGTTGTCGCGGCGTCATCTCCAACGCGGGTTTCGAGCTGGCTTCCGAAGCGCTCACCCTCGGCAAGAAGCTGCTGGTCAAACCCCTCGGCGGCCAGTTCGAGCAGCTGACCAACGGCAAGACGCTCGAGATGATGGGGCTGGCGACCCTGATGGATGTGCTCGATGCCAATCTGGTGCGCACCTGGCTCGACAGCGCTTCGCCGGGGGCGGTTTGCTACCCCGATGTAGCGGGGGAGCTGGCCCGCTGGCTGGCGGCGGGAGCCGACGAGAGCGTAGCCTCTCTGTCACGGCGGCTCTGGGCGCGCACCCTGTTTCCGGAGGAGGTGAGTGATCGCCTGAGCGAGCTGGATGGGGGCGACTGTTTATCCAGCTGCTGGTTATCGCAAGTGAGCGTTGTTGACTAGACTGAAAGGCGATCCCACCAAGGAGAGGACGGAGCAAATGCGCTTTACCAATGAGAATGGCGAAACCATGACGCTGGCGGACAATCTGACCCTGCACGAGTTGCTCGATATGGGTGTCAGCATCTCGGTCAGTGAAGAGGCCGATCCGGATCAGCAGATCTGGCTGGCTGAGCCGGATCAGGACAACTGAGTCATCATCCGGTATCAAGCCCACCGCTGAGCGGTGGGCTTTTTTGTGGCTGTTTTTCCCCTCAGCGGAATGATCCGCTGGCCATTCCCCTACTTCCTTCCCGTTTGTCTCATGGTCGCTGCGGCAACTCATTGAATGTTAATAGCCGGTTGAAATCTATGACTGTTCTGGTCAGACAAAGCCGTGGACAACCGTTCATTGGCGGGTTAAGTTGGTTTTTCACCCGATTTTCGGGTGAATGACGGAAAAATCCTTTTTTTCACCTGTCGACGGGGCTGAATCGGGCCGATCTGCATTCAGATAACAACAAGAAACGGATCGGGCCGTGCCGGGAAGCACGGCATCGTCGGCGGGATTCGCTAAACGGAGCAAAGCCTGGAGGGCTTTATCATGGAGATGTTATCAGGCGCCCAGATGGTGGTTAGAGCGCTGGAAGATCAGGGAGTTGAGCACGTCTTCGGCTACCCTGGTGGCTCAGTGCTCGACATCTATGACGCTCTCTTCGAAAACGGCAAGATGGAGCATGTCTTGGTGCGGCATGAGCAAGCCGCGGTTCACATGGCTGACGGCTACGCCCGTTCCACCGGCAAGGTGGGGACTGTGCTGGTAACGTCTGGCCCGGGAGCGACCAACTGCATTACCGGTATTGCCACCGCCTATATGGATTCCATTCCGCTGGTGATCCTCTCCGGCCAGGTGCCGACCAGCATGATCGGTGAGGATGCGTTCCAGGAGACCGACATGATCGGTATCTCCCGCCCGGTGGTGAAGCACAGCTTCCTGTGCAAGAAGGCGAGCGATATTCCCGAGGCCATCAAGAAGGCCTACTACATTGCCGCCAGCGGCCGCCCGGGGCCGGTGGTGGTGGATCTGCCCAAAGATGTGCAGAACCCGAAAGAAAAATTCCCCTATCAGTATCCCGAGTCGGTCTCACTGCGTTCCTACAACCCGACCAAGTCCGGCCACAAGGGCCAGATCAAGCGGGCAGCCAAGCTGCTGGTGGATGCCCAGCGCCCGGTGATGTATGTGGGCGGCGGTGCCATCAACGCCAATGCGGATCATCTGGTAACCAAGCTGGCCGAGCTGCTGAACCTGCCGGTGACCACCACCCTGATGGGACTGGGGGCCTTTTCCGGCATCCATCCGCAATTTATCGGCATGCTGGGGATGCACGGCACCTTCGAAGCCAACAAGACCATGCACAACGCGGATCTTATCTTCGCCGTGGGTGCCCGCTTCGATGACCGCGTCACCAACAACGTGGCCAAGTTCTGCCCCAACGCCACCATAGTCCACATCGACATCGACCCCACCTCCATCTCCAAGACGGTGCAGGCCCATGTGCCCATCGTCGGCTCGGTGGAAACCGTGCTGGAGCAGATGCTGGAGGTGATCCGCGAGTGTGGTTTCGATAACGACAAGGAGGCGCTGGCGGACTGGTGGAGCCAGATCAACCAGTGGCGCTCCCGTCACTGTCTGGCCTACGAAAAATCGGCTACCCAGATCAAGCCGCAGCAGGTGATCGAGACCCTCTACAAAGTGACTCAGGGGCAGGCGTTCGTTGCCTCCGACGTAGGCCAGCACCAGATGTTTGCCGCCCTTTACTACCCGTTTGCCAAGCCGCGCCAGTGGATCAACTCAGGTGGCCTCGGCACCATGGGCTTCGGCATTCCGGCTGCCATGGGCGCCCAATTTGCCAACCCGGACTCGGTGGTCTGCTGCGTCACCGGCGATGGCTCGGTACAGATGAACATTCAGGAGCTCTCGACCTGCTTGCAGTACGGGGTGCCCATCAAGATCATCTCCATCAACAACCGTGCCCTTGGCATGGTCAAGCAGTGGCAGAAGATGTTCTACGGCGGTCGTCACAGCCACTCCTACATGGAGTCGCTGCCGGACTTCGTCAAACTGGCGGAAGCCTACGGCCACGTCGGTATCGCGGTGAGCGATCCGGCCGAGCTGGAGAGCGCCATGGAGAAAGCCTTCGCCATGAAGGATCGGCTGGTGTTCATGGATATCTCGGTCGACCCGGATGAGCACGTCTATCCGATGCAGATCAAGTTTGGCGCCATGGACGAGATGTGGCTGAGCAAGACGGAGAGAACCTGATGAGACACATCATTTCAGTACTGCTGGAGAACGAATCCGGCGCTCTGAGCCGCGTGGTGGGCCTCTTCTCCCAGCGCGGCTACAACATCGAGACCCTGACGGTGGCCCCCACCGAGGATCCCACCTTGTCGCGCATGACCATCGTCACCATGGGTGACGAGCGGGTGCTGGAGCAGATCCAGAAGCAACTGCACAAGCTGGTGGATGTGCTCAAGGTGTGCGACTTGAGCGAAGGGGAGCATATCGAGCGGGAGATCGCGCTGGTCAAGGCGCGCGCCGCCGGTGGAGCCCGTGACGAGCTGAAACGGTTGGCGGATATCTTCCGTGGCCAGATCGTCGACGTCACCCCGGAGCAGTACACTGTGCAGCTGGTGGGCACCAGCGAGAAGCTGGATGCCTTTATCAAGACTGCCGCCCAGACCAACGAGATCATCGAAGTAGTGCGCTCCGGCGTCTGCGGTATCTCGCGGGCGGACAAGGCGCTGCGGCCCTGATGGCTGGCGGGACAGCTGATGATGCGTCAGCTGCCGCAGAGGAAAGGAAAGAGGGCTCTGCGGAGCCCTCTTTGTTTGGTTTTGCTTGACGAGGGTAGAGGTGATGTTCGGTATTCATGATCTGGCACTGTTTATGGTTTCGGGGCTGCTGCTCAATATCATGCCGGGGCCCGACTCCCTGCTGGTCATGCTGCGCAGCGGCTCGCAAGGGTGGCGTGCCGGTTCGGTCGCGACCCTTGGCATCGGCACCGGTGTCATGGTGCATGTGCTGGCGGCTGCACTCGGCTTGTCGGCTCTGCTCAGTGCGTCGGCCGAGTTGTTTGCCCTCATCAAGTTGGTTGGCGCCATCTACCTCATCTATCTGGGATTCTCTCTGCTGCGCCAGCAGGCAACAGGATCAAGGGAGAGAGGGGCCACTCTGCCTGCACTTTCTTATGGCCAGATTTACCGGCAAGGGGTGCTGACCAATGTGCTCAACCCCAAGGTGGCGCTCTTTTTCCTCGCCTTTGTGCCCCAGTTCATCGTGCCGGATGCCCCCGACAAGGCGCTCGCCTTTATTCTGCTCGGCTGCATCTTCAATCTGGGCGGCATCATCTGGTGTCACCTGCTGGTCTTTACCACCGTCTATGCCAGCCACAGGGTACGGTTATCCCAGCGTCTTGGCCGCTGGCTCAACCGCGGCATCGGCACCCTGTTTGTCGGACTCGGGATCAAGCTCGCCAGCGACTAGCGTGCCGCTTTCTGACCTGGGGCAGGTTATCGTGCGCGGCGCTGTGGTATGGTCGGCAGTCAGCTGCGGGGTCTTCCCCGCGCGCTCTTATCAACGCCAGCACCACTGGCCGCAGCTGCGAGATCCCTTGCCCAGATGAACATCGCCCGGCTCAAGAACTTTACCGAGATTGTGAAGAACAACTTCAATATCTCGGCGACGGCGGAGAAGCTCTACACCTCCCAGCCCACCCTCAGCAAGCAGATGAAGATGCTGGAAGATGAGCTGGGGCTCGCTCTCTTTACCCGCAAGGGGAAGAATCTGGTCGGCTTGACCAGCGCAGGCGAGAAGGTGATGGAGCTGGCCAAGGGGGTAGTGGCGCAGGTGGAGCAGCTCAACCAGCTGTCGCTGGGAGAGCAACTGGCCACCAGCGGGGTGCTGCGCATCGCCACCACCCACACCCAGGCGCGCTACAAGCTGCCCGCGGTGATCACCGAATTCAGCCGTCGTTATCCCGAGGTGGCGATCCAGCTCCATCAGGGGGCGCCCGCCCAGCTGGCCCAGATGGTACAAAGCGGCGATGTGGATATGGCGATCGCCACCGAGTCCATGTATCTGTTCGACGAGCTGGCTGCCGTCCCCTGTTATCGCTGGGGGCGCAGCGTGGTGGTGCCGCACGGTCATCCGTTGATCGACTGCCAGCCGCTGTCGATGGCCGATCTGGCCCGCTATCCCCTCATCACCTATGTGTTCGGCTTTACCGGCCGCTCCAAGATGGACAAGGCCTTCAGCCGCCACGGTCTGTCGCCGAAAATCGTGCTGACCGCCACCGACACCGACGTGATCAAACATTACGTCCGGCTCGGGATGGGGGTCGGGGTGATTGCCAGCGTGGCCTTCGACGAGGGTGATCGGGAAGATCTGGTGAGCCTCAATATCGACCACCTGATCGCCTCGAGCGCCACCCATATCTGCCTGCGCAAACATGCTCACCTGCGCGACTATATGTACGACTTTATCCACCTCTACGCCCCCCATATCAGCCGGGAGACGGTGCAACTGCACCTTATCAACCAGCCGCCTGCCGCCAATATGGCGGAGCTGCCGTGGCTCTAGCCACGGGTTGTTTGCCGCGCACAGAGCAAACATGCAGAGATAAAAAAAGAGAGGCCTTGGCCTAATGCCAGTCAGTTAAGCCTGACTGGCATTGTTTTTATTGGCTTTTTGCACCGCATACTTTTGCGGTCTTACCTTCACACTGCGGGGGTAACTCCGCTCCCTTCGCTCCGGCAAGACAAACTGCCCCGCCTGCTTATCCAGCTCCGCCACCCGCTTCGG
>NZ_JAPDBM010000074.1:0-22131 GCF_027705265.1 Aeromonas sp. QDB11
TGCCGCTTGATGGTTCATGACGAAACTCCCGTAAAAGAGAGTATAAGATCACACCCTGTTCGGTCGGTCAAATCCTCATGCCCTGCTTAAAAAACGTTCGCGATCTTGCCCTGCGTCCCTTGCCAATCAAATATTTCACCATATACAGGATAGATACAACTTTGTTGTGGTAAATTACATCAACAATGAATTTATTTTGCAACTATTATATATCTAAAATGGAAAATACTTAATGAGAATGGTTTTATTTGCAATGATATTATCAAGTAGTAACTCTATGGCGACTACCATTGAAGTGCATACACCCAGAGGGGCGAAAGAAGCATATGCTCTTGAAGGTGCTTCAATATATTGCAAGGAGAATAAAAGCTTTTCATTTGAGCAAACTTTAGAAATAAATGCAATGTACTCACACTATAAAGAACAACGTGAACTTGCTGGATTACCATTTGATTACAAGCTAGCCACGCGCGCAGCAAGAGACGTCTTCAATATCACACTCAACCCGCCTCCTACATGGCAAAAATGCATTCAAGCACTGAAAAAATAATTTATAAAGATCGAAAAAAAAGGAAACTACATAAATGAATGTATGCATTAATGTTGAATATAACAAAGACTCTCCAGAATATGTTAGTAATGGTGTGTATTACATAGCAGGGATAACATGGTCTACCCTTTGGGCTTACAAAAAAACAAAGCCATACTTTTCTACCATGAATACACCTACGATAAACTCAAACCATTCAATACTCATGACAAAAATGGGTTACCCTAGTATCAATACAATCCCAGACATAGGTTCATATGAACAAGTCAAAGCCTTTCCTATTATGTCTATTGAATTTTTCCTTAATGATATAAAGACGATTTTATAAGGAAATAAATAAAGGTGGCTTTCGCCACCTTTATATTTTCCATTACCCTTCCTGATTTTCCTCCGCAACCGGTTCGGCACCGGCGGCGGGTTCAATCTCGATGCGATCCACGCGCTGCAAACCGCGGGGCAGCTTGGCGCCACGGCGGCCGCGCTCGCCGCGATAGTAGTCGAGATCAGAGGGCTTGAGGGTCAGCTTGCGCTTGCCGGCAAACAGGGTGACATATTGCCCCTGCGGGATAATGGCGGCCATCACCATAAACTCTTCCCGTGCCTTGACCCGCGCCGACGGAATGCTGATCAGCTTGTTGCCCTTGCCCTTGCCGAGTACCGGCAGGGTGTTGAGCGGGAACAGCAGCATGCGCCCTTCGTTGGAGATGGCCATGCAGAGATCAGTCTCTGGCGAGCCAATCTTCTGGGGTGCCATCACCTGACCCCCTTCCGGCACGGTGAGCAGCGCTTTGCCGTTCTTGTTCTTGCCGATGAGATCGTCATAGGTGCAGACAAAGCCGTAACCGGCATCAGAGCAGATGAGATACGGCTCACCCTCGTTGCCCATCACCAGATGGCGCACTTCCTCCCCTGCCCCCAGCGCAAAGCGGCCAGTGAGCGGTTCGCCCTGACTGCGCGCAGATGGCAAGGTGTGGGATTCGAGGGCGTAAGTTCTTCCCAACGTGGAGAGGAACACCGCCTGCTGGTTGCTGCGGCCGCAGGCGTGGGCCAGATAACTGTCCCCCGCCTTGTAGGAGAGCCCCGCCACATCGACATCGTGGCCCTTGGCGGCGCGCACCCACCCCTTGTCGGAGAGGATGACGGTGACCGGTTCGCTGGGAATAAGCTCTTTCTCAGTCAGCGCCACGGCGGTGGCACGCTCCACCAGCGGGGTGCGGCGATCGTCGCCGTACTTCTCGGCATCGGCCAGCAGCTCTTTCTTGAGCAGGGTGTTGAGGCGACGCTCGGAGCCCAGGATCAGCTCCAGCTTGTCGCGCTCTTCGGCCAGTTCGTTCTGTTCGGCGCGCAGCTTGAACTCTTCGAGCTTGGCCAGGTGGCGCAGTTTCAGCTCGAGGATCGCTTCGGCCTGGGTTTCGCTGATATTGAAGCGCTCCACCATCACCTTGCCCGGCTCATCCTCGGTGCGGATGATCTCGATCACCTCGTCGATGTTGAGGTAGGCGATCAGCAAGCCTTCGAGGATGTGCAGGCGAGCCAGCACTTTGTCGAGGCGGAACTGCAGACGGCGACGCACGGTCTCGCGGCGGAAGATGATCCACTCGCTGAGGATGGTCTTGAGGCACTTCACCTGTGGCCGGTTGTCGAGGCCAAGGATGTTGAGGTTGACCCGGTAGTTCTTCTCCAGATCCGTGGTGGCGAACAGGTGGGCCATCAGCCCCTCCACATCCACCCGGTTGGAGCGGGGGATGATCACCAGACGGGTCGGGTTTTCGTGGTCCGATTCATCGCGCAGGTCGGTGACCATCGGCAGCTTTTTCGCCACCATCTGGGCGGCGATCTGCTCCATGATCTTGGCGCCGGAGGCCTGATGGGGCAACGCTGTGATGACGATGTCGCCATCCTCCTCGCTCCAGACCGCCCGCTGCTTGATGGAGCCCTTGCCGGTCTCGTAGATTTTGCGGATGTCGTCACGCGGGGTGATGATCTCGGCGTTGGTCGGGTAGTCCGGCCCCTGAATGTGCTGCATCAACACATCCAGCCCCGCATTCGGGTTGTCGAGCAGCTCGGCACAGGCGTAGGCCACTTCCCGCGCGTTGTGGGGCGGGATGTCGGTCGCCATCCCCACCGCGATACCGGTCACCCCGTTGAGCAGGATGTGCGGCAGGCGGGCAGGCAGCACTACCGGCTCTTTCATGGTGCCGTCGAAGTTCGGCGTCCACTCCACCGTGCCCTGCCCCAGCTCGGAGAGCAGCAGCTCGGAGAAGCGGGACAGCCGCGCTTCGGTATAACGCATGGCGGCGAAGGATTTGGGATCGTCCGGCGCACCCCAGTTACCCTGACCATCCACCAGCGGGTAGCGGTAGGAGAAGGGCTGGGCCATCAGCACCATGGCTTCATAACAGGCAATGTCGCCGTGGGGGTGGTACTTACCCAGCACGTCACCCACGGTACGGGCGGATTTCTTGTGCTTGGAGAGGGCCGACAGACCCAGCTCGCTCATGGCGTAGATGATGCGCCGCTGCACCGGTTTGAGGCCATCGCCGATATGCGGCAAGGCCCGATCCATGATGACGTACATGGAGTAGTTCAAGTAAGCCTGTTCGGTAAAGGTGCGCATTGGCTGGCGCTCTACCCCGTCCAGACTGAGCTCGATAGCATCACTCATGTGGTTTTCTCTTTCGGTTCGGGAGCCGCCACAGGGCGACTCCGGCTAAATGCTTGCTGGCCCTGTGCGGGCCAGCCGACGGCTTAGATGATGGCGAGGTTGCCCGGATCGATCAGCCACTCCTCATCTAACAAAGGAATGACCTAGATGATGGCAAGGTTCCCCTTCTCCTCTAACCATTCACGGCGATCACCCGCCCGCTTCTTGGCCAGCAGCATGTCCATCAGTTGCAGGGTCTCTTCCCCTTGCTCATCCATGGTGAGCTGCACCAGACGGCGGGTATTGGGATCCATGGTGGTTTCCCGCAGCTGTTTCGGGTTCATTTCACCCAGACCCTTGAATCGGGTCACCATCACCTTGCCCTTCTTCTTCTCGGCCTCGACCCGCTGCAGCACGCCGTTCTTCTCGTCCTCGTCGAGGGCGTAGTAGACCTCTTTACCGATATCGATCCGGTAGAGGGGCGGCATGGCGACATAGACGTGGCCCTTGTTGACCAGGGTGCGGAAGTGCCTCACAAACAGGGCGCAGAGCAGGGTGGCGATATGCAGACCGTCCGAGTCCGCATCCGCGAGGATACACACCTTGCCGTAGCGCAGGCCGCTGAGATCTTCGGAGTCGGGATCGAGCCCGATAGCGACCGAGATATCGTGAACTTCTTGCGAGGCGAGCACCTGACCGGCCTCCACCTCCCAGGTGTTCAGGATCTTGCCGCGCAGGGGCATGATGGCCTGAAACTCGCGATCCCGCGCCTGCTTGGCACTGCCGCCCGCGGAGTCACCCTCCACCAGGAACAGCTCACCCTGCATGGGGTCGGCGCAGTTACAGTCGGTCAGCTTGCCGGGCAGCGCCGGGCCCTGGGTAATCTTCTTGCGCACCACTGTCTTGGCGGCGCGCAGTCGGCGCTGGGCGCTGCTGATACAGATCTCGGCGATCTGCTCCGCCAGCTCGGTGTTGCTGTTGAGGTAAAGGCTGAAGGCATCCTTCACCACGCCGGAGACAAACGCCGAGCTCTGGCGGGAGGAGAGGCGCTCCTTGGTCTGACCGGCAAACTGCGGGTCCTGCATCTTGATGGAGAGGATGTAGGCGCAGCGATCCCAGATATCTTCCGGGGTCAGCTTGACCCCGCGCGGCAGCAGGTTGCGGAACTCGCAGAACTCGCGCATGGCGTCGAGCAGCCCCTGACGCAGGCCGTTGACGTGAGTACCGCCCTGCGCGGTGGGAATGAGGTTCACATAGGATTCGGCGAGGCATTCGCCCCCTTCCGGCAACCAGCAGAGTGCCCAGTCCACCGCCGACTGTTCGGAGCTGAACGAGCCGATAAAGGGCTGCTCCGGCAGGCAGGTGAACTGCTTGACCGCATCGACCAGATAATCCTTGAGGCCATCTTCATAGCACCACTCCAGCTTGATGCCGGTGTTCTTGTCGAGGAACTTGATGGTGAGGCCGGGGCAGAGCACGGCCTTGGCTTTGAGCAGGTGCTCCAGCTTGGTGACCGAGAACTTGGGCGAATCGAAGTAGCTCGCCTGCGGCCAGAAACGCACCCGGGTGCCGGTGTTGCGACGGCCGCAGGTGCCGGTGATGGTCAGCTCCTGCACCTTCTCGCCACGCTCGAAGGCGATGTCATAGACCTGGCCGTCGCGGCGCACCGTCACCTCGACCCGATCGGAAAGGGCGTTCACCACCGAAATACCCACCCCGTGCAGACCGCCGGAGAACTGGTAGTTCTTGTTGGAGAATTTGCCGCCCGCGTGCAGCTTGCAGAGGATCAGCTCCACCCCGCACACCCCTTCCTCCGGGTGGATATCGACCGGCATACCGCGGCCGTCATCGATCACCTCGAGGGACTGGTCTTCATACAGGGTCACCTCCAGGGTACGGGCGTGGCCCGCCAGCGCTTCGTCGACGCTGTTGTCGATGACCTCCTGGCCGAGGTGATTGGGCCGGGTGGTGTCGGTATACATGCCGGGGCGACGACGCACCGGTTCAAGGCCATTGAGGACCTCAATGGCATCCGCATTGTATTGAGTAGACATGGAGGGCCTTGCGAATTGACGTTTGGAGGGAATCTTAACTGCTAGGCGGGGGCAGGACAAACGCCCCGCGCCGAAAGCTTGATCTGGAGAAGGACAAGCAGGGCGAGACCGCCCTTTTATAACCCGAGGAAGTGGATGATCTGGGCGGGGTAGCGCTCGAACGCCACAAAGGCGTGGTCGCCGCCGCACTCCAGCGAGAGACGGGCAAAGCGGTACTCGTCCAGCGCCTTGCGGTAGTCAAGCACCTCGTCCTCCTGCTGTTGCAGCACCCAGAGTCGCTCGGGGGCGGTCACAGGCACTGCCAGCGCTCGCAGCTCGTCCATATGTTCAGGCAGCAGCTGATACTGCTCCCCCGTATAGGGATTGGTCTGGGGGCCGAGGTAGTCACAAAGGAGCTCGTGGGGGCGCACCGCCGGATTGATCAGTGCCGCGCGGCAGCCGTACTGCTCGCTGACCCGGGTCGCCATAAAGCCGCCGAGGGAGCTGCCCACGGCGCCAAGCTTGAATTCGTTGCCATAACGGCTCTGCAGATCAGCGATGGTCTGCTCGATGGCCGCCCAGGCCGCCGCCGGGGTGTTGGGCTGGGCCGGGATCACCACCTCGATATCGGATCTGTGTTCTGCCACCCAGGCAGCCATCTGCTGCGCCTTGGCTGAACCGGGCGAGGAGTTGAAACCGTGCAGGTAGAGGAGAACCGACTTCATGGAATGCTCTCCTCAATAACCGGTGGCGTTGGGGTCAGGCACAAACTGCCCCACCGGCAGGCGCCACACCTCGCTGGTCACCCGCCCATCCGGATAGAGGGTGAGATAGCGCCAGCCCGGGCCGGATTCATCCAGCGCGAAGCCATCAGAGAGCGGCTTGAACTGAATGCAGGTGGAGGGGCTGGCAATCAGCCGCACTCCGCGGTGCACCTCGTCAAACTCCTGATGGACGTGGCCAAACAGGATGGTCTTCTGCTGCGGATGACGGGCCAGCACGGCAAACAGGTCATCGGCATTCTTGAGATTGTGCTGATCCAGCCAGGCGCAGCCCACCGGCACCGCCTGATGGTGCAGGGTGATAAGGGCGTGGCGATCGGGATATTGGCGCAGGGCGCGGTCGAGGGCGGCCAGCTGGTGATCGCCGATCATGCCGTGGGGTTTGCCGCGCACCTGGGTGTCGAGCAGGATCACCTGCCAGTGATCGCCCACCAGCAGCTTGGATTCGCTGATCCCAGCGGCATGAAGCTGCTCGGTCATCAGCGGGCTGTCATCGTGATTACCGGGCAACCAGTAGATGGGGCGGCCAAGAGGCGCCATCATGGAGGCGAAGCGCTGATAAGACTCCGGGCTGTGATCCTGCGACAGGTCGCCAGTCGCCAGAATCACCTCGTAGGGATGGTCGTTGGCCTGCACCCGCTCCAGCACCGCAGCCAGACTCTCGGCGGTGCGCACAGCCAGCAGCCGACCCTCGGCACTGGCAAAAAGATGGGTATCAGTAATTTGCAACAGGCGCACACTGCCGTCCTGCGCCTGGGGGAGCTCTGTTTCCAAAATCACGCTTCTTTTTATTTGTTCAACTGGAGATATTGATCGGGCTGGTACCATGTCTGAGACAAAATTTTAGCCATTCGGCCAGAAACAGATTTACCTGCTCCTTTTCGTCCCGCTGGTGCATCTTTTTATTGGGATAATCATAACGTGGTTGCAAACGGGAAATCTGTTGCGCTGCACACACTTCCGCCATCCGCACATCATGATACAAACGAATCTCTATCTGAGCTTGTAAATATTCGGGCAATTCGGGGTTGTGCTGGCTCAGGATCACCTGATTGGTGAAGCGACTCTCGCCAATGATGGTGAGCTGGAACTGCAGATCGTTGCCGACCCGATAGCGGCGCTCGGCCCCGACTTCCCCATCTGGCGGCAGCAGTTTCATCAACGCCATGTAATTGACCTCGCAGGTACGCTGCAAGGACATCAGATCAGGCACATAGCGCCTGCTCTGTTGCAGGGTCAGCGCCACCTCAGCGATCCGCCAGCCAGCGGGCGCGCAGCTCGCCATGGTTGAGGGCCAACCACTGCAGGGCAATGACCGAGGCCGCATTGTCGATGCGCCCCTCTTTGAGCCAGGCGTAGGCCTGCTCGCGGCTCACCACGTGCACCCGGATATCCTCGCCTTCATCCGCCAGCCCGTGCAGGCCGCTCGCCTTGCTGGCATCCACCTCGCCCACAAAGACCTCGATCCGCTCGGTGCTGCCGCCCGGGCTCACCAGATAGCTGATGGCGTGCTCACAGCGGGCCACCTCGATCCCGGCCTCTTCCACCGCTTCGCGGCGCACCACCGCCTCGGCGGTCTCACCTTCGTCGATGATGCCGGCCACCAGCTCCAGCAGCCAGGGGGTCGGACTGGTCTCCATGGCGCCGATACGGAACTGCTCCACCAGCACTATCTGGTCGCGCACCGGATCATAGGGCAGCAGCGCGGCAGCATGGCCCCGCTCGAACAGCTCGCGCACGATGGGCTGGTTCCAGCCGCCCGCAAATAACCGATGCTGCAGACGATAGACATTCACCTTGAAGAAGCCGTTATATCCAGCTGATTTTTCAATGATTTTCACATCATCTGCGGCGTAATGCCGATCTTGCGGCAAAGGTTGCTGCGACATCCGGGGCTCCCGTCAGCTTGACTTGTATCAGTTTGACCATAAAATCCGAGGAACATGAATGAACGTTCATTCACTCGGCGTGCAATGGTAATGAGGGGTGGATTTTAGCAGCCACAGACCATTTGGCTAGGCGCGCGGGGAGAAAACTGCGTCCGGTTCTTGACGTTCCCGTCACCGGACCTGAGACTCTTAGCATTAAATTTTGCTTATAGTAGAGTGATTAAGCTGCAATCAAGCTTGGTCGGTGACAATATTTGCCCTCTCCAGCAACCAGTTTGGGTTACTACATAAGGTTAAAACGATCTATGAAAAGAACACTTTTGTCCGTCATGGTGTTGCTGGGCGTCAGTGCCGGTGCCCATGCCGAAAACCTGCTCGACATCTACCAGCAAGCCCAGATCAAAGACCCGCAGTTGCTGCAGTCCAAAGCCGTTCGCGACCAGGCCTTCGAGAAGATCAACGAATCCCGTGCTGCGCTCTTGCCGCAAATCAATCTGGGTGCCGGTCTGAACTACCTGCAAAACAAAAATGACACCCAGAGCAACAACAAAGCCTCCGGTTCTCTTTCGCTGGATCAATCCATCTATCGTCGCAGCAACTGGGTCAATCTGGACCTGACCGAGAAAGGCGCCACCCAGTCCGACGTCGCCTACAACCTCGAAGTGCAGAACCTGATGGTGCGCAGCGCCACCGCCTATTTCAATGTGCTCAAGGCGATGGATACCCTGGAATTCGTCCGTGCCAACAAGGTTGCCGTTGAGCGTCAGCTGGAACAGACCCAGCAACGTTTCGAAGTGGGCCTGACCGCCATCACCGACGTCCATGAAGCCGAGGCTTCCCGCGACCAGGCGCTGGCCGACGAGATCAACGCCGAGAACGAGCTGGCCAACAGCTATGAAGCCCTGCGCGAGCTGACCGGTATCGATCACCGCAATCTGGATGTGCTGAACACCGATCGTTTCAGCCCGCAGAAGACCGCCTTTGGCTCCGACAAGTGGCTGGAGCTGGCGCTGGACAAGAACCTGCAACTGCACAGTGCCCGCATCACCAAGGATATCGCCAAGGAGCAGATCGATCTGGCCAAGACCGGTCATGAGCCGACCCTGGATCTGGGTGCCGGCCTGCAAACCAGCAATACCGATTACAAGCTGGATAGCATTTCGGGCGGCAATGACAATCAGGCCAATATCGGTCTGACCTTCAAGCTGCCGATCTACAGCGGTGGTGCCACCACGTCGCAAGTGAAACAGGCCCAGTTCAACTACGTGGCCGCCAGCGAGCTGCTGGAGAAGAACTTCCGCTCGGTGCAGAGCACAGTGCGCTCCTCCTACAACAATGTGAACGCCAGCATCGGCTCGGTGCGCGCCTATAGCCAGTCCGTCATCTCTGCCGACAGCGCCCTGAAAGCGACCGAAGCCGGTTACGAAGTGGGCACCCGTACCATCGTCGACGTGCTGGACTCCACCCGCAAGCTGTACGATGCCAAGCAGAAACTCTCTGCTGCCCGTTACAACTACATCCTCAACATCCTGAGTTTGAAACAGGCTGCTGGCGTGCTGGAAGCGCAGGATCTGGTGGAAGTGAACCAGGGTCTGATGCCAGCCACGGCAAAAGCCAAAACCAAAGGCTGATAGCCGCTATCGGACATGAAAAAGGCGACCGCAAGGTCGCCTTTTTGTTATCCGTATTTCTGTCGGCTTGCTACCGCCGATAGTGAGCCCCGCCTGATTGCGGGGCCCGCAGCGCGTTAGCCGCGCTCGCGAATCGTCTTGATGATGTCGCTGGTGGAGCAGCCATCTTCGAAGTTGAGCACGCGCACTTCGCCGCCATTGGCAGTCACTTCGGCGTAACCGGCAATATCTTCCGGCTTGTAGTCACCGCCCTTGACCAGCAGGTCGGGCAGGATCTCGGCGATCAGGCGCTGCGGGGTATCTTCACCGAACGGCACCACCCAATCCACCGCGCCCAGCGCAGCCAGTACGGCCATGCGACGCTCGGTCGGGTTGACCGGACGACCCGGCCCTTTCAGACGGCGAACCGATTCGTCGGTGTTGACCGCCACGATCAGACGATCCCCCAGCTTGCCCGCATTGGCCAGATAGGAGACGTGACCGGCATGCAGGATGTCGAAGCAGCCGTTGGTCATCACCACTTTTTCACCGCGCAGACGGGCGGCACGCACCGCCACTTTCAGCTGGGCTTCGGACATGACGCCGAAACCGGTCTCTTGCTCGGTATAGAGGGCGTTGGCCAGCTCGACCGGGCTGACGGTGGAGGTACCCAGCTTGCCGACCACGATACCGGCAGCGGTATTGGCCAAGGCACAGGCTTCGTCCAGGCTCTTGCCCGCAGCCAGCGAGGTGGCCAAGGTGGAGATCACGGTATCACCGGCACCGGTCACATCGTAAACCTCGTGGGCCTGAGCCGGCAGATGCAGCTCCGGCTGACCTTCGCGGATCAGGGTCATGCCGTTCTCGGAACGAGTGACCAGCAGTGCATCCAGCTCGAAGCGCTTGACCAGCTCCAGCCCCTTGGCGACCAGCTCCTCTTCGCTCTTCACCTTGCCTACCACAGCCTCGAACTCGGACATGTTGGGGGTCAGCAGAGTGGCACCGCGGTACTTCTCGAAGTCGGTTCCTTTGGGATCAACCAGCACCGGAATACCGGCGGCGCGGGCCCGCTGGATCATGCCGGGCACGTCGTTCAGCGCACCCTTGCCGTAGTCGGAGAGGATCATCACGTCGCTATTAGGCAGCGCCTGCTCGACCTTGCTCATCAGCAGGGTGGCATCGACGGAGTGGAAGGGCTCTTCAAAGTCCAGACGCAGCAGCTGCTGGTTGCGTGACAGCACCCGCAGCTTGGTGATGGTCGGGAAGTCGGCCAGACGAACGAAGTCGCAGGCGACCTTGACGCCAGCCATCTGGCCAGCCAAAGCATCGGCAGCCTCGTCCTGACCGGTCAGACCAAGCAGCACGGCATGAGCGCCAAGGGCGGCGGAGTTGAGGGCCACGTTGGCCGCGCCACCGGGACGCTCCTCAATGTGTTCAACCTTGACCACGGGCACCGGCGCTTCGGGGGAGATCCGACCGGTAGGGCCATGCCAGTAACGGTCCAACATGACATCGCCAACAACCAGAACGCGGGCTTTTTCAAAATCGGGCAGGGTGATCTTCATCTGTATCGACTCTCAAAACCTGAAAAATCAGCGGGCGATTTTATCACACTCTTTTATCCGGTGTAGAAAAAGCCGACCGCAGTTGCCGCCGCTGTCACGCTAACCGGACGCGGGTTACCCCTCTGACCAGCACACAGCCATTCGCCCCCGCCCCCCCTTTTCGGCTAGAATCCCCCGATTGTGTTTGCGAACAAGAGATTAGCCATGGCCCATGACAACGCTCCCCGCCTGGAGCCCCGCCTGTTTCATCCCCGTTACTGGGCCAGCTGGTTCGGCCTTGCCCTGCTCTGGCTGCTGACCCTGCTGCCGTGGCGCAGCCAGATGTGGCTGGGCCGTCAGCTCGGTCATCTCGCCGCCAGGATATTGAAGTCCCGGGTCAAGATTGCCCGTCGCAATCTGGAGCTGGCGATGCCCGAGCTGACCCGGGATGAGCGGGAGAAACTGCTCAAGGCAAACTTCGAGAGCGTGGGCTGCGCCGTGTTCGAGGTGGGGATCGCCTGGTTCTGGCCAGACTGGCGGATGCGCAACCTGATGAAGGTGGAAGGGGAAGAGCACGTCATCGCCGCCATGGAAAAAGGCCAGGGCATGCTGCTGCTCTCCTGCCACTTCCTGACGCTGGAACTCAACGCCCGCTGTTTCGGGCTGGTACGGCCCGGGGTCGGCGTCTATCGTCCCAACACCAACCCGGTGCTGGAGTATGCCCAGTATCACGGTCGCTGTGCCTCCAACAAATATCTGGTAGACCGGATGGACGTGAAGGGGATGATCAAGGCGCTGCGCAACGGTGACGCCCTCTGGTACGCGCCGGATCACGACTACGGCAGCCACGCCAGCGTGTTCGTGCCCTACTTCGCGGTAGAGCAGGCCGCCACCATCACCGGCACCGCCACCCTGGCGCGGGTGAAGAACACCGTCACCCTGCCCTGCTACAACATCCGCACCAGCGAGGGTTACACCCTACATATCGGGGCGCCGCTCGCCGACTACCCGAGCGGGGATGACATGGTCGATGCCGCCCGCGCCAACCGCGAGATTGAAGCCGCCGTGCGCAAGGCGCCGGAGCAGTACATGTGGCTCCATCGCCGCTTCAAGACCCGCCCCTCTCCCGAGGATACCGGCTTCTACTGAGCCGCAGCCTCGACAGGGGCCAGATCGCAAAAACTGACAAACCGCCTGCTGGCGGTTTGTTTTTATCTGCTGCCAGCCCTGTGCGGCAAGCAAGCGCCCCGAACGTCAGCCGCGCAATCACATCCTGCATGTTGGCGCCCATTCCCATCAATCAGCCGCAAAACAGCCCTCATCACCGACCGTAAAAACTGAAAGCGGGTTACAAACTTATTGATTCATTGATAACCAGTGAGAGGTTTCGATAGATCCATCGTCACCACCCGCTGATGAGTGATTGAGTGATTTGCCCCATTCGAATACAAAAACTGAATTTGTGAAGTAAATCACTTTTACACAAAGGCACAGCAAAGCTGATTTGGTGATCTAAATCACAAAAAATGGTCATTAAAAACAGAAAAGATCGAAATGTAGCCGAATTACAGCATGTGAATGTGACACAGATCACTGGTTATGGAGGGGTATCGCTGGGTATCTGAGAGTTGGATCACAAGACACCCCGTTTTCAGCCTAATTTGATCGCAAGCTGGTAGATTGAAGTTGCTTAGACGACAGGGATGGAGGTTCGGCAAAACCGGCCATCCCGAACTACCACTTTTAATCAAACAGGCTTAAAACGGGGTCCCGACATGTTATCACCGGATACCAAAGTCAAGATACAGAATTTTGGACGCTTCCTGTCCAATATGGTCATGCCCAACATAGGCGCATTCATCGCCTGGGGCTTTATTACCGCCCTCTTTATCCCCACCGGCTGGCTGCCAAGCGAAACCTTGGCCAAGCTGGTCGGCCCCATGATCACCTACCTGCTGCCGCTGCTGATTGGCTACACCGGCGGCAAACTGATGGGCGGTGAGCGCGGCGGCGTGGTCGGTGCCATCACCACCATGGGCGTCATCGTAGGGACCGATATCCCGATGTTCATGGGTGCCATGATGGTCGGCCCGCTCGGTGGCTGGGCCATAAAGCGCTTCGACAAGGCGATGGACGGTCGCGTCAAGAGCGGCTTCGAGATGCTGGTCAACAACTTCTCCGCTGGCCTTATCGGCATGCTGCTGGCCATTCTCGCCTTCTTCGTGATTGGCCCCTTCGTCAAGGTGCTCTCCGGCGTGTTGGCCGGTGGCGTCGGCTTCCTGGTGGAAAACCACATGCTGCCGCTCACCTCCATCTTCGTCGAGCCGGCCAAGATCCTGTTCCTCAACAACGCCATCAACCACGGCATCTTCTCGCCGCTGGGGATCCAGCAGGCGACCGAGCACGGCAGCTCCATCTTCTTCCTGATTGAAGCGAACCCGGGCCCGGGCATGGGCGTGCTGCTGGCCTACATGGTGTTCGGCCGTGGCGCCGCCAAGCAGTCCGCGGCTGGCGCCTCCATCATTCACTTCTTCGGCGGCATCCACGAGATCTACTTCCCGTATGTGCTGATGAACCCGCGCCTCATTCTGGCGGTGATCGCCGGTGGCATGACCGGGGTCTTCACCCTGACCCTGTTCAACGCAGGTCTGGTCTCCCCCGCCTCACCGGGTTCCATCTTCGCCGTACTGTTGATGACGCCGAAAGCCTCCCTGATCGGGGTCGCCCTCTCCATCATCAGTGCCACTCTGGTCTCCTTCCTGGTCGCCGCCGTGTTCGTGCGCGCCCAGCAGCCGGAAGCCGACGAAGCCGATGCGCTCGGTGAAGCCACCCGAAAAATGAAAGCCATGAAGGGCGGCAAGCCCGAAACCGCAGCGGCCAAGAAGCCTGGCGGCGAACTGATGGCGGTGCGCAATATCGTGGTTGCCTGCGATGCGGGCATGGGTTCCAGCGCCATGGGCGCCGGCATGCTGCGCAAGCGGGTGCAGGCCGCCGGACTCGACATCAGCGTCACCAACCGCGCCATCGATCAGCTCGACGATCAGGTGGACTGGGTCATCACCCACAAGGATCTGACCGAGCGGGCCCGTCGCCATGCACCGCACGCCCACCATATTTCCCTGACCAACTTCCTCGACAACGGCCTCTATCAGGAACTGGTACAGAGCCTGAGCCAGGCCGCCAACGATGACGTCGCCAACCCGCAACTGCTGGTGGCGGCCAACGATGACAGCTACGAGCCGCAAGCGGCCGAAGTCTTTACCCTGAGCCGTCATGACGTGCATCTGGGACTGAAAGCGGACAACAAGGAGGCCGCCATCCTGACCGCAGGCCGACTGCTGGCAGAGCGCGGCTATGTGGCGCCCGACTACGTCAACGCCATGCTGGAGCGCGAACAGCTGGTCTCCACCTACCTCGGCGAATCCATCGCCGTGCCCCATGGCACCATCGCCGCCAAGGAGTTTGTGAAGCGTACCGGCATCGTCATCTGCCAGTATCCGGCCGGGGTCGCCTTTGGCGAAGCCGCCGATGAGGTGGCGCGGCTGGTGATCGGCATCGCCGCCCGCAACGACGAACACATGCAGGTGATAACCCGCCTGACCAATGCACTGGATGAACCCGGTCTCATCGACCGGCTTGCCAGCACCACGGATCCCCAGGCCTTCCTGGATCTGCTGGGTGCCGAACAGGCTGCGTAATCATCTTTCATCGTCTTTGGTTCAAGAGGTTAATATCATGAAAACATTGCATTTTGGTGCTGGTAACATCGGTCGTGGCTTTATCGGCAAACTGCTGGCAGATGCCAGCCATCAGGTCACTTTCGCCGACGTCAACGACACGCTTATCGATCAGCTCAACCACCGTCAGGAGTACAAGGTCCATGTGGTGGGGGCGGATCAGAAGCTGGACGTGGTGCGCAACGTGGCGGCGGTCAGCTCCGCCGGTCACGAGGTGATCGCCCGCATCATCACCGCCGATCTGGTTACTACCGCGGTCGGCCCCAACATTCTGGACAAGATTGCCAGCACCCTGGCCAAGGGGCTGCAGGCCCGCTTCGATGCCGGCAACCTGACCCCGCTCAACGTCATCGCCTGCGAAAACATGGTGCGCGGCACCAGCCATCTCAAGCAGGAGGTACTCAAGTACCTGCCGGTCGCGTATCATGCCACGCTCGAATCCTGTATCGGCTTCGTCGACTCGGCGGTGGATCGCATCGTGCCGCCCGCCGCGGCTGCCAACGATGATCCGCTGGAAGTGACGGTAGAGAGCTTCAGCGAGTGGATCGTCGACCAGACCCAGTTCAAGGGTGAGCTGCCCCAGGTGGCGGGCATGGAGCCCACCGACAACCTGATGGCCTTCGTCGAGCGCAAGCTGTTCACCCTCAACACCGGCCACATCGTCACCGCCTATCTCGGCAAACTGCGGGGCTATCGCACCGTGCGCGAGGCGATCGAGGATCCGGTGATCCGCAGCAAGGTGCGCCGCGCCATGGAGGAGAGCGGTGCCGTGCTGGTGAAACGCTACGGCTTCGACCCGCGTCTGCACGCCGCCTACATCGAGAAGATCCTCTCGCGCTTCGCCAACCCCTATCTGGTGGACGAGATTGACCGGGTCGGTCGTCAGCCACTGCGCAAGCTGGCGGCGGGGGATCGGCTGGTGAAGCCGCTGCTCGGCACCCTGGAGTACGGCCTGCCCAACGAGCAGTTGCAGGAGGGGATCGCCGCGGCGCTCCACTATCGCAATGCCGATGACCCGCAGGCAGTGGAGCTGCAAGCCCTGCTGGCGGAGTTGGGCCCGGCCAAAACACTGGCCCGCGTCACCGGACTGGATGAAGAGAGCGAGGTGGTTCGCACCATCGTCGCCCGTTACGAAACCCTGTAATGACCCTGCTTGCGGCGCATTCAGCCACCACTGATAGCGCCCCAAGCGCTTGAATGGCAAGGGAATGTGCCCCATATGATAAAAACCGGGAGAGAGGACCACTCTCTCCCTGTCAGCTGGACCCTATACACCTATGACCACACACCAGGAAGATGAAGTACTGGAACGACTGAACGAGCAGGATGGCCCTCGCGGCTTCTTTCTCGAAGCCGTGACCATCCTGGAAGAGGCGGTCGACTCCCTGATGCGACGCGCGTTCCGTCAGGAGGAGTATGCCGTCAAATACGCCATCGAACCCCTGCTCAACCAGAGCGGCCCCCTCGGCCAGCTGGAGGTGCGCCTCAAGCTCATCTTCGCCCTCGGCCTCATCTCCCTCGAGCGCTATCAGGATATCGAAGCCTATATCAAGATCCGCGACTTTCTGGTGCGCGACCCCAAGGATTACCGTTTCAGCGACAAGCCGATCCGCGATCTGCTCGACCGCCTGCACGGGGTCAGTCAGGGTGGCATGATGAAGCTGGAGCCCCCCGCCAGCGAAGAGGATTGGGCCTTCTACCAGATGCAGCTCAACCGGCTCGATCAGATGGTGCGCTCCGCACTGGTACTGGCGCTGGCCGACTGTGTCGGCGAGCTCCACAAGGAGAGCCCCATCTGATCGGGCTCACGCTCATGACCACCCCGCTGGCGCGCTTTTTCTGCGCCGCTCTTGCCACTGCGCCTTGCCCCGCCGATTGGCAGATGCCACTCTGATCCAGCACCGCCTCGCCTGTACGTCACACACTATTGGCGCCACAGGCAGAAAAACCCTCACATGGAAGAAGCGAACGTCATGAGCGACCCGAACGTCAACCCGCTGATTGCCCCGCTGCTGGCGCTGTTGCAGCAGGCGGCGGGCAGCTACAAGGTGCACGAGCTGATGGCCGCCCTGCGCCAGCAGGGGGCGATCCCCCAGCTGGCCGACGACGAGCAGTTGCAGCTGTTTCGGGTCAACTTCCTGCTCATGAACGCCCTCTACCAACTGCAAGCCGAGCTTTATGAAGAGGGTTGGTGGCTGGTGATCAGCACCCTGGATATCCGGCTCGAACCGCTGGCCAAGACCCCGGAGGCCAGCCACGCCTTTGCTATCGGCGAAAATCTGCGCAGCTATTACCTCGACTGGCAGGTGTTCTGGCAAACCGACCGTGCCGAGGTCGAAGCCCTGCTCAACCGCTTCTGGCGCGCTTATGACGGTGAGGGGCACAAAGCCGAGGCGCTGGCCCTGTTCGAGTTGAATGAAGGGGCTAGTCAGGAGGCGATCCGCCGCCGCTGGCGGGAGCTGGCGCTGCAGCACCATCCGGATCGGGGCGGCAATGCCGAAACCTTTATCCGCATCCGCTGGGCCTGGCAGTGCCTGCGGGGATAAGCCCGTTGCCGCACCACTGTTGCCGCATATAAAGGGCAGGCATAGACTGGGAGTGGATATTCCCCAAAGGAGCGCATCATGACAGTCAGTGAACTTCGTAAGCTCTATCAGCAACAGATCCTGCAAGAAGCCGAAATTTTCCACGACGTTGCCATCCCCGGCTGGCTTATCGAATTCAGAGGCAAGGATGGTGCCCTCTACGAGCTGACCGACACCCTCGGCTGCCCGGTCAGTTTCGGCACCGTCGATCAGGCCCGCGAACATGTGCATCTGGTGGCCGACTGCCCGATGCAGGTGGAGCACCTCTACCGCTTCTTCGAACGCTAGATCAACACCCGCCACACAGCAAAAAGGCTCCCGAGGAGCCTTTTTCTTATTCCGGTTACTTGCTATTCCGGTTGCAGTGGTTCTGCCACCTTGCCCTCCAGCTTCCTGACCGGCTTTTGCAGGATCAGGTTGGCCGGATAGGTGACCAGATCACCGTTGTCATCCCGTACCCGCACGTAGAACAGGCCAATCTCGGTGATGACGCCGGTGACCGAGTCGTCCTTGTCGAGGATGCGGATCCGGTCGCCAATCTTGTAGGGAAAGGCGAAGAAGATGGTGATGCTGGCGGTGATGTTGGAGAGGATCGACCACTGGGCGACCATGGCGACCCCCAGTACCGCAAAGAAAGATGACGCGAGCACCACCAGTCGGGAGAAGTCGAGCCCCCATACCCCGGCCAGCACCAGCAAGGTGGCGCAGCCGAGCAGGAAGTGGAACACGTGGGCCACGTAGAGCACCCGGTTTTCGCTCACCTGCCGGCTCTGGCCGAGTGCCAGCAGACTCTTGTGAATAAGCCGCCGGATCAGGGTGTGCCCCAGCAACAGCAGCAAGGTCAGGCCAATGGATTGCCACATGGGTTATGCCTCCCTACCACCAGCGCCGATGCTTGAGCCAGATGGCCAGCCCGCTGGCCAGCGCCACCAGGGATCCGCAGAAGACCCAGAAGGCGGTCGGGCTCTCGGCCCCCGGAATCCCCCCCAGGTTGATGCCAAACAGACCGGTCAGGAAGCTGGCGGGCAAAAACAGCAGCGCCATCACCGACATCTGGTAGGCGCGGCGGTTGGTCGCCTCCGCCATCAGATTGTTGATCTCGTCCGCCAGCACGGCGGTGCGGGCCACCCCGGCATCGAGGTCATCGAGCCAGCGCCGCAACCGGTCGGCGATATCGAGCAGACGACGGCGGTCATCCTCATCCAGCCAGCTGATCTTCTCGTTGGCGAGGCGCGCCACCAGATCCCGCTGGGGGGAGAGGTAGCGGCGGATCATGATGAGCTGCTTGCGGATCAGCGCCAACCGGCCATTGGCGGGCAGGTCGCGCATCAGCACCATCTCCTCCAGATCGAGGATCTTGTCGTGCAGTTCCTCGACAAACTCCCCCGCCCGATCGGTCAGGGCATCGCAGATCTCCACCAGCCAGTCGGCCGGGGTATCGGCGCCGCCCCCCAGCTTGAGCTGGTTGAACACATCCTGCTCGGAGAGCAGCGGGCGACGACGGCTGCTGATGATGAGATCCGGGGTGATGAAGATGCGCAGCGCCACCATCTCTTCGGGCCTGTGGTCCTTGTTGTGGTTGATGCCACGCAGGATCAGCAGCACCGTCTCCCCCATCCGTACCAGCTTGGGACGATTGCTCTGGCCGAGCAGCGACTCCTTGGCCGCCTCACCCAGTAGCGGGGTTTGCAGCAACCAGCGCGCCGAATCGGGATGGCCGTAATCCAGATGCAGCCAGCCGGGGCGCTCCCCCGGGATCTCGCTTCCCGCCGTCAGCGGCGCCATGCCACCCTTGCCATCCAGGGTCAGGGCATAAATCACTTCACCGGGCACCCGATCCATCTCGTCTCCTTCTCGTTGCATGTGCTGGCCCCAGCTTACACGAAAGGTGAGGCAGACTCAGCCCCGCACCGGCAAGGGGAGGCTTGTGTTAAGATGCCCGCTCTCGTTTTCTCTCCGCTTTCACTACAGGAAACCATGCCATGCCCATCTGGGTTGATGCCGATGCCTGCCCCATTCCGGTCAAGGAGATCCTCTACCGCGCCGCCCACCGCGCTCAGGTCGTCACCACCCTGGTGGCCAATCAGGGATTGCGGGTGCCCCCCTCCCCCTTCATCAAAACCCAGCAGGTAGATAAGGGTTTCGATGTGGCAGATCATGTCATCGCCCAGCAGGTTCAGCCCGGCGATCTGGTGATCACCGGCGATATTCCCCTCGCCTCCTGGGTGATCGATGCCGGTGGCGAGGCGCTCAATCCCCGCGGCGAGATTTACACCCGCGAGACCATCAAGGCGCGGCTCGGCATGCGCAACTTTATGGAAGAGCTGCGCTCGGCCGGAGTGCAGACCGGCGGCCCGGCCCCCTTCAATGCCGCCGACAAACAGCGCTTCGCCAACGCCCTCGACAAGTGGCTGGTCAAAGGCAAGCTGTAAAGAGACCCTAAAGGCGCCCTGTTTGGGCGCTTTTTCGCCGTAACATCCTGATTTTTAAAATAACTGCTGACCACAACCATCAGGCTGGTAAGATGCGCCGCCATCTTGTCCACGCCGTAATCATCATGACCGCCCAAGGGCACCTGCTCTTCTCCGTTACCTGCACCCTGATCGCCCACAAACTGCAGCTCACTCCGGCGCTGGCCGATGCCAGCCTGTGGCAGACCATCCCTGCCGCGCTGGCCAGCGCCCTGTTGCCCGACCTCGACCACCCCAAATCGGTGCTGGGGCAGCGACTGCCGTGGATCTCGAAACCCCTGTCGCGGCTGTTCGGCCATCGCGGCTTCACCCACAGCCTGCTGGCGGTCGCCGCCGCTGTCTGGGGGCTCAACCAGAGCCTGCCGTCGGGCACCCTGCCCGTGGGGGTCAAGGATGCCCTGATCGTCGGCTACCTCAGCCATCTGCTGGGGGATTGGCTCACCCCGGCGGGCATTCCGCTCTTTTGGCCCATCAAGCGCCGCTTCCGGCTACCGGGCTGGCCGCTGCGCAGTGGTGGCGCCCTCGAAACCGGCTTTTGTACCCTCACCCTGCTGGTTGCTGGCTGGTGGTGCGGCTGGCGGCTGTAAGCCAGAAACAAAAAAGCCCCTGACAAAGTCAGGGGCCCAAGCAGTGGCGCGAGCCACTAGAGGATCAGATCATGATGCCTGCGATAACCGCAGAGAGCAGGCTGACCAGGGTAGAACCGTAGACCAGCTTCAGACCGAAGCGCGAAACCATGTTGCCCTTCTCTTCGTTCAGCGCTTTTACCGCACCGGCGATGATGCCGATAGAGCTGAAGTTGGCGAAAGAGACCATGAAGATGGAGAGGATGCCGACGGTACGCGGAGAGAGCTCGGCAGCCACTTTGCCCAGATCCATCATCGCCACAAACTCGTTGGTCACCAGCTTGGTCGCCATGATGGAGCCCGCTTGCAGCGCTTCACCACTCGGGATACCCAGGATCCAGGCGATCGGGTAGAAGAGGTAGCCCATGACGAACTGGAAGTTCACGCCAAATGCCATCTCGAACAGGTAGTTGACCAGGGCAATCAGAGCGATGAAGCCGACCAGCATGGCACCCACGATCACAGCAACGGTGAAACCGGCCATGATGTACTCGCCCAGCATCTCGAAGAAGTTCTCTTTCTTCGGCGTGTGGTGCTCGTCACCTTCGGCAATGGCCTTGATGTCGGTCACGGAGTTATCCGGCTCGTAGGGGTTGATCAGAGAGAGCACGATGAAGGTGCTGAACATGTTGAGCACCAGCGCGGCAACCACGTAGCGCGGCTCGATCAGCTGCATGTAAGCACCGACGATGGACATGGAGACGGTAGACATCGCCGTCGCCGCCAGGGTGTACATCTGCTTCTCGTTCAGGTGCGGCAGGATGTTCTTGAGGGCGATGAAGTTCTCGGATTGACCGACGATCATCGAGCTGATGGCGTTGAAAGACTCCAGCTTGCCCATGCCGTTGATCTTGGCCAGCACGGTACCGATACCGCGGATCACCAGCGGCAGCAGGCGGATGTACTGCAGAATACCGATCAGCACGGAGATGAAGACGATGGGCATCAGCACCATCAGGAAGAAGGAGAAGGCCCCTTCGTTAACCAGGCCACCGAACACGAAGTCGGTACCCTGTTTGGCAAACTCCATCAACTTGGTGAAGCCGGCCGCGAAGCCACCCACCACCGCCAGACCCACTTCGGAGTTCAGCATGAACCAGGCCAGCGCCAGTTCGACCACCAGCAGTTGGCCGATATAACGCAGTTTGATCTGTTTCCAGTTGTGGCGGTTAGCCAGCAAAGCAAGAGCGAGGACCATCACCAGTCCGAGCACAAAGTGAATGTATTCCATACCTGTAGCACCTGAGTGAATTGTAATTTTTGACCGGCGCCATCATAGACATTTGCACATTTAAAAATCAGATAGCCATCACAATCCCGCCCAATAATATGCATGCAGGATAATACAAACGTTTTTAAATTAATTACGCAATGAACTGATATTAATCGCACAACATAGATAACATAAATCCTTTTAAAACATCATGTTGGGCAATGCAGACGCCGTTTTCATGTTTTTTGAAAATATTCGAGCAGCATTTTCGCAACATCCATTGCGGCGTAGTCGCTGCTCGTGGAATATTTTTCAGCCATTATATTGAAATACCGAAATTGAAAAACGTTTATCCGCGATAAATAATTAGATCCGTCATTCCGCACCTGATTTTGCTATTTTCAGTGCTTGACGGCGATCGGCCGTTCTGATCTATTACTCTCTTTT
>NZ_JAPDBM010000075.1:0-22067 GCF_027705265.1 Aeromonas sp. QDB11
GGGGCATGCAGTCGTGGCAAGCCCTCCGATGCCATATCGGCTCTTGAAGCTGGCTGAGGGTCATGGGTAATCAGGTATGTTGATATATCGATAAGCTTAAGTGGTAACCTTACTCCCTCACCAACGATAGACCATCCAAAAATAGAGACTGGATAACGAGCCTCCTTGCGGATATGATTCACTGTAATATATTCTGGCACATCAGTTGTTATAATAGCTGGCTCGGTTCCAACCTTATCAATCACTCCATCAAAATAAACGATGGAGCCAATTCCTTTCTCACATAAAACGGAGGCATGAACTTTGTATCCGGGGTGGCATATAGAAAGCATCTCATCCCGACTGGCTGATGGGAAAGAAAAGTACAGGCGGGGCTGTCTATCCATACCAACAAAAAAAGCAGAAAGTCTTTTTGTCGTTCCTGTAGGTTGTCTAATTTGTATTCCCGCCTTACTAGAAGGATTAAGGTGTAATAAGATATCAGACCCAATAATAATGTACCCAGAGTCCTTTATTTCCCTCAGTTTCTTTTTTACAGTTTTCACTGGCACCTCATATAAAGAAAAACATATTATTGCATGTGACATCAAAAAAAATATTCTTCAAATCATATTTCATATTCCAGGGCGAAGTTAATAACTATTTTTATCTGTATGCCACCACAGCCAGGATATGATACTCAGGATTCATACAATTCACATAGCTCAACCTGCAGTTTTTTCAGGATGAAATTTCCGACATAGCTACCGGCGACAGCAGCAAGGCGCTTTTGGACACCTTCTGTTACTCGGTCTTCTACGTATGTTTCCCATGCCGTTAGTGCCATGACCAGCCCCGCGCGCTTCAAGACTTCGGCGTTTGGTGGCGGAGGATTTGCGTTCATGGCGTCAAAGTGAGCAAGGAGTTCTTCGGCGTCTTTTATTCCGTGCTCGAATGCGGTTTTGGCAAGGGACATCTTGTAATCTCTGACAGTGATTAGATGGAAGGCGGTACTAATCCGTTAACAGAGCCTTCCATATAACTCCGCCCCATTTTCATCACCGCCAAGCAAAAATCAAAATTAAATCATAGCATTACCAGTCTACCTCTGACGCTCAAACGCATTCGTTTGCCCCCCTATATTTGCGCTATCACTACCACTGTATAAAAAAACAGCTGACAAGTCAGTCCACTGGGATAATCGCTGCCTCCTAACGTGGTCGCATGGCTCCCGAGTTGTGCCTAAGCTACCGCTCCTGAATTACAACCTTCAGTCTGCTGTTTTTTACCTAGGGCGTTTCTCCAGCCTGGCTCATGGGTGATTCAGGGGAGGCAGTTCCAAACGATTATCCTAGCGCTTCAGATAGATGACACAAAAGAGGGGAATTGTAGTTTTCTGAGCAAGATCAACAAACTAATCCGAATTAGAGGGTGATGGACAGCATCAACACGCGGGAAGCCCTCACTTTCCCTGCATGGCCTTTTTCAAAATCACCGCTCATCCGCTATCAATTGCTGGTCATCCTGATTTCCTGCTCTCCCATTCCCGTAAAAGCCCAATCCTCAAACATATATGAATCTCTGGATAACCCATGACCATTCCGGTCCGGGAACATCCAAGGAGAACATCCATGTCTGAACTTTCATTGTTCGATGCCATTGGCGAAGGCAAAAACGCGACTCAGGATTATCTGGATACCCTGTCGCGGGCACTGCTGCGCCATCATCAACTGGTCAAAGCTATCCGCATCCACGGTCGTTATGTACCGGAATCCTTACCAATGCCCGGTCTGCCGGTACTGGTTGCCATCTTCAGTCACACCAACATCTACACCTTGCACCAACTGCCCTCGACTCAGATAGGGCAGTTGGTGCTGTCAATTGCTCGCTTCTCCGGTCAGGCCACCCATGACCTGGACAACGGCATCTTTGAAGAGGTGTGGAAAATTGGGGACAGTAGCTTCACCACGGACAGTGCCGAGCAGGCCGTCTATTGGTTGCCATTACCGGAGCGCTGGATTGCTCTGGAGGGCACACAAGTGGCGCTGCACGATAAAGAGCATCCGGTGTTCAAGTTGCTCAACGTCACCACCCGGAACGCTGGTCCGGTCCTGGATATCTGCGATGGCGTGGTCAGCCTGGCGCTAGAGTCAGAGTGGGATGGGGAGTGGGCCGCATGACCGAGATCAACCGCTCCTCGCTACTCGCCAAGCTCAAGCACATCAAAGGCATGAAGCTGCTGGTTGAGCAGGCCATCTTGCTCTACCTGTTGATGGCCGACGAGCAGACGCCTGTGTGGGTCAAGACCATCGTGGTCAGCGCACTCGCCTATTTGCTCTGTCCGGTCGATGCCGTACCGGACTTTATCCCCGGCGTCGGGCTCACCGATGACTTGGGGGTCATCAGCGGTGCCATTGCCTCGTTAGGCAGTCATATCCATCAAGGTCATCGCAGCAAAGCGGCTGACTTCTTCAAGTAATCCCTTCAGAAGGAATTTCATCATGGCTAAAGCCACACAACCGGCAGCCTCGGCTGCTCCGGTCTGGACTGTTATTAAATCCTCCAAGGCCCCGAAGATAAGCGCTCGGGCCAGTGGTTTGCTGCACTACGAGGTGGGCAAGAACGATGAGGGTCGCTACGCCCTTCGCATTACCGCCAACGACACGGGCGGCCTGTTCAGCAAGCACTGGTTATCGCTCGATGACATCCTGGCACTGCTGGATATCCTCAAGGATGCGCCATTCAAATCGGTGGCGCTCAAGGCGCTGTTTGTTCGAGGCAGTGCCAATAACCACGGTTTCCTCGCCGCCATCCTGCGGGCTGAAAAGTTACTGGTCGCCGCCGAGCCCAACTCGCCGTTCCACCGGGTCGGTCTCTCTCTGTGCGACTGGTCAACTCAGCTGGATGAACCGGCCAATATGGATAAACAGGCTCGCAAGGGAAAAGCCAAGGGGCAGAAGGACCAAGATGACATGACCGATGAGATAACCATCGAGAAAGGCAATGAGCCCCCGTTTTTGGAAACAGCCAACGACCAGACCGGTTTGTCAGACAAGATGGATGAGACCGGGGCCGAAACGGGATCCGAGACCGACGACGAGGTAGCCGGACAGGAGACCCAACAATGAGCAACCGTGACATAGCACTGAACTGGCAGGGACTCCCCCTGCCGGTTTCATCCCAGCTCGCCGTATGTCTAACCGATCTGCTGAACACGCACCATCCCACATGGTCACAAGCCCGTGCTGTCACGATGAACTTTCGTGATCCGGGTTATGGCCCGGAAACCGGCGGCTTTCATCCGGTGGAAATCCGTCTGCAACGGCAAGGAAATCTATGGTCCTTGGTCTATATCACGGACTTTTCCTATGTCGGCATGGGTGACTATGCCGAATTGGCCAAGGAGGTCGATTTTGACTTCTCAAGCCAGGAAGGGCTGGTTGCCTATGCGCATGTGATGCCGTTGTCTGAGCTGAGTGAGTTCTATGAATTATGGGAGGGCAATTTCCTCACCTATCTGTCGCTGGGTGTCTATGCGATCACGGTAGCCACTGAATAATTCCCCCCCCCCCTTACTTACGCAAATTTCACGGGGTTACGGGGTTGGCGTCGATTAACCCAGTCTCTCCAAGGGAAAAACGCGCCCCGTTTCCGCCCATTCGTGCGGGGCGGGCACGGGGCTCGCCGTGAATGTGTGGGGCAACCCGACCTCTTCATTCACTCCCCCATTATTTCCGCAAATTTCGCGGGGTTACGGGGTTGAGATGGAAAAGCCCAATCACTCAAAGGGAAAACCCAGCCCCGTTTTCCCCCGTTCGTGCGGGGCGGACACGGGGCACGGTGGGATTTTTACGGGATCGGACCGGGTAGCGACCGGGGCGGCCATCTGCTCACTCACCTTTCCCGCGTTGTCATCGTGCCGGGCCAGCCAGGCCAAGGCGCGATGAGCAACGACCACTTCAACCGCCAAGCCAGAGACGGGGATTAAACCTCCTTTCCACTGTGAAGGGAGCCTATGCCCTGTTGCACCAGCTCACATGTTGAGGAGCGAACCATGAACGAAACACCTACCCGATTTAAATTTACCAATCGGCGAATTGCCGATCTCCCCCCTAACCCAGATGACGCTCGCAGTACCGAAGCGGAGTATTCAGATACCGACGTGACCGGTCTGCGCTGTCTGGTTGGCAAAGGGGAGGGCCGCCGCAAGTTCCTGCTGCGTTATCAGATACACGGGCGCAAGCGGGCCATTGCCCTGGGGCACTATCCCGCGTTGGATGTCAGTGCGGCTCGCAAGCTGGCACTCGACTACAAACGCAAGATCGCCGAAGGCGTTGACCCGCAACAGGCCAAGGAGGACAAGCGCAACCAGAAGACCCTGAGCAATTTGTTTCAGGAAGACTATCTGCCCTATCTGCAATCGCGAAATCGCAGTTGGAAGACGGACGAACATCGCTTCCGTAATCACCTACGGCCAATCTTCGGCAATCTGATCCCGGAAGAGATCACCGTTACCCGCATCCAGAACATGCAACAGATGTTGCTCAAGCGCCTCACCCCGGCCACCTGTAATCGCGTCTTGGCATTGCTCAAGGCCATCATGACCTGGGCGGCCCGTGCTGGGCTGATCAAGGACAATCCCGCAGCCCTGGTGTCATTGCTGAGAGAGAACAATCGGCGGGAACGCTACTTCACCCCAGATGAAATCCGTCGCCTGTTTCGGGCTGCTGATCAGCATGAAAGTTTCTATACCGGTCAGTACGTCAAGATGTTGCTGCTCACCGGCTTGCGCCGGGCCGAGCTGGCAAGGGCCAAATGGCAGCACTACAACAAGGAGGACAAGACCCTATACATTCCCCACACCAAGAACGGCCATAGCCGTGTGTTGCACCTGAACCATATGGCGGTGGAGCTGTTGAACTACTTACCGGTGACAGAGGGAAATCCCTACCTGTTTCCCGGCAAGAGGCAAGGGCAGCCATTGCAAAATCCCACCAAGGGTTTTCAGCGGATGCTGGCGCGGGCCGGTATAGATAAGGAGGGCGTGTGCCTGCACACCTGCCGTCATTCGGTAGCCGCGCTGATTGTCTCCAACGGCGGCACCCTGTTTGATGTGCAATCCCAACTAGGCCACCGGAGCAGTCAGACATCACTGCGTTATGCACACCTGCATAACACTCGGATGCAGCAGACCAGCCAGAAAATAGCCAACTGCATCCATGATGCGCTGACCAGTTCAGTACCATCCAAGCCGCTGCCGCTTCCCGAAGAGGGCGAGTGGGTTCAGGCCAGTTAACAACAACCGGTATCTCGCCTAGGTGTGAGATACCGGTTGTTGTCACTTGCGGACATCAGATGCCGTAATTTGGTTAAAAGAAGAACAAACCTACTTGTTTGGAGCTTTCTTAATATATTCCGCCACTCCCATCATGGCGGCCCCAGCCAATGCCCCCAAACCAATGAGTGACATTTTTGATATCAGCGAGCTACTGGTCAGCCATTCTTCCTGACGTTCCTTTATTTCTGACTCTGATGGCAACTCGTAAACGACCTTAAAGCCCTGCTCCTCAAGACTTTTAACCCTGTCTTCAACGACTTTTAATAACTGCCAAAGCTCAAAGTGAAATGCTTTAGAAGCCTTTGCTAGATTTTCCAATGTACATGCCCGGCCAAGCTCCATTCGTCCCCATGTTGACTGGGTCAATCCAGCCACATTGGCGGCCATCAGTTGGCTTACGTTCCTCCTCTCCCTTTCTTCTGAAAGAACAGCACCAACTACAGCTGCATAGCTTACTTTTTTCTCTTCCATTCGATGCGTCACACTCTAAGTTTATGAAGTAAAAGGTTTTATACGAAATCTCGACTCACATACTACCCATGATTGGACTGCATTGTCAAAAAAAGCGTAACAACCCACTTTACGGGTTGCAACTCACTTGCTAGTATCTCTTCGTGAGCTAGCGGACAAGACGCGATGCCCAAAAACAGCAGGTTCAAATCAAGCAACTTCTGGTGTGACTTTCGCCTCACTCAACATTAGGCAGTGAGCACGCAGCGCATCCAACAGGGAGATATCGTATGGAAAAAATCTTGGCTAAATGTGAGCACGCAGACCTTGAGTACCTGTCCGGCGTGTTGGATAGCTATGTATCTTTTACTGATGATGCTGCCCGCAAAGAATTACTTCAAAAAAGTCATCACGCGTCTTCAGCCAAAACGGAACTGTGCGCACTAATGGACAAACAGATCAGGTATTACGGATCTTCTGATGTCGCTTATGCAGTTCGCTCAGTGTTTTCATCGAGTCGTGATGGTGGAATCTCATCCCTTGAGTTGATTGAGGATGTCTGCGAAAAGCTCAAAGTCAGAGTCAAACGCGGGGGCTCAGTGGAAAGCCGATTGGAACGGTTAGTGTCTGCTGTTGTTGAGACAGAACTGCTATCAAAAACACCAACTGAACTTGCCGATGCGTTCAAGAAAATGGGTGTAGGTAATGAAGACGCTAATTTAATAAAGGAGCATCTCGCCAAAAACGGTAAGGTGGCCATTCTCCCCTTTATCATCCAGATCCTTGGCCCCAAGGTTGCTCTCGGCCTAATAGAGACCATTATCATTAGCTTAATTACCCAGATCGTCGGGCGTGAAGCCGCCAAAGCTTTGGTCAAGGAAGTCAGTAAGCGAAACCCGATGCTAAATGCGCTCGGCCCTGTGATGTGGGTCCTGTCTGGAGCCTGGCTTATTTATGACTTACAAGGTCCAGCTTTCAGAAAGACGGTCCCGATCTGCCTCTATTTGGGAGTGGTTGCCTTACGGGATGGAGCTGAAGACGCACTTGCAGCGGCATAGTTCTGGAGTCAGCCCCTCCTCAGTTATCAAGGTGAGCAGCAACCCGGTATCTCCCTCAGCGGTGAGATACCGCTATCGCAGTTAAGCGGCTCAATAGCATCAACTCAGCCCCATCTCTGGGCAAGCCGCAACAACCTCACCGAACCGGCCTTCCTGGCCAGCTCAACCGCTTCTCGCCGGTTGATAACAAAACCCCTCCACTGATGACAAAAGCCCATCGCCGATGATGGGTTTTGCGAAAAACTGCCTGCCAGCCAATTCGTCACGCCGTGTCGCGGCCTGTTTGGATAATCCGCGACACGGTTATTCCCCTTCTGTGATGGTATGCACGAACACGACAAGATTGCGCAGCGCCTCGGTATGCTCCTCACCCGCCTGTACAGCGGTGAGAAGCTACACCTGAGTGATCTGGCCACCGAGTACAACGTCACCGTGCGCACCCTGCAGCGGGATTTCAATCAACGCCTCAGCTATCTACCGATAGAGCACCGCAGCCAGCAGTACTGGCTGGATCCTGGGTTCCTCAATCACAAGAACGACGGAAAAGTGCGAAAACTGGCCGACCAGTTGGGTATCACCGACCTATTCCCCCGCGCCAGTGAACATCGTCTGGGTCAGCTGCTGGACAGAGACACCCCAAGCCTCTTCGCCATCAAGGGATTCGATGCCCAGTCCACCGACTCACTGAGTCACCAGCTACCGGTATTAGAGCAGGCAATGACCCAGCATCTGCAATGCTGGCTCATCACCAAAGACCAGCGCAAGCAACTGTTTAGCCCCTATCAGCTTGTCAACTACAAGGGCACCTGGCACTTGGTCGGCGTCAGCGAGGGGAGGTTGCAAGCCTATCCGTTGAGCTCCATCGCGCTGGTTGAGCTATCGCAACAGACCTTTACCCGCGATGCGCTTATTCAGCGGCAAATCGATACCGATCCGACGCTCTGGCGCTCCGGCATGATCGAGGTGCTCCTCAAGGCCAGTGCCGCCATCGCCATCAACTTTCAGCACCGCCCGTTGCTGCCCGAGCAGGAGATTGTCAAAACCTTGGATGACGGTGCGCTGTTATTGAGCAGTCGTGTGCTCGATGCCAATCAAATTCTGCCCGTCATCAAATCCTGGATGCCGGGACTGACGGTGATCTCGCCCGGTTTTATCCATGAGCAAATCGTCCGTGATTTACGCCATTTATTGACCCTGATGAGTCAGGCTCCGCCCTGACCCATTTGTGACAAAGATCCCAGTTTATACATCTGGCGACAGCGCCTGACATGCCACGACACCACCTGTCGCCGCTGTTCTGCATTGTCGTCAACCATCAAGCAGTAGCAATCCAAGGAGTAATACATGAGTAAAATGATCCAGATGAAAGAGTCCACGGCAAAGCGCGAGGTGAAGCAGGAATACGGCCTGACCGAAACCGATGGTCAGACGTTCTGGGATCGGGTTAACCGGGTGATCGGTGAATCCCGAGAGGAAATTGATGAAGGGGACCGCGTTCCCGCTGGATATGAAGTATATTAATCCAGCGAAATAAACTAACTCCTGTTTTATGAAGATGGATTTCTGAGCGATATCTGCCACGAAAGCTCGGAAGTGAAGAGGTCAGGGCCAGTCGGTTCTGGCCTCTTTTTTAACCGTTTGACAATACCTGCTGATGCAGGAGGACTGCTTGGGATCTCGTCACTGAACTGCACCGGTATCTCCCCCCACGGTGAGACACCCGTATCGCGGTTTAGCGACCCAATGAGCTGCTTTGGCCTCACGGCTCTCCAAACCTCCGCAACAAGATCATCCTGGCCTTCTCGGCCTGCTGAAACACTCCTCCCCCTTTTGCCTGCTGCATCGGTCAACCACCCCATGATTGACAAGTATTCGCAGCCCTGAGTAACCGTGTAGAGACCACGGTAATTTGCCACCGGATCCCACAAAGCAAGGGGGCCAGTTCGCACTGGCCCCCCTTCATCTTTTAGAATTTTTCGACATCTGCCGGTATCTCTGACATGTCTGGTGAGGACTCAACCATCACACCCCCCGTCTCGCTCGTCGCGCGGCGGGTGAAACTCGGAGCGGAGGATGGAGACTCTCGGGATGCCCCCTCGTAACCATCTATCTCTTCGATACCACCGGTAAAGCCCATCACCTTGTCGTGATCCAGCGCATAGTAATTACCAGCTCTATACTTGGTATCCCGGCTGGTGTTGCGCAACCGGATGTATTTTTTATCTGGCCCAGGCCGCAGATAACCATGCTTCTCAAGCCATTCAATCACCTGTTTGCCATATTGCGGAACCAACTCATCGAACCATGACAAACGCACCAAGAAATTAGGACCTTGAGTGAACCCCATGTGTTTACTCTCTTTCACCGAGTCAATGTCTGGAAACATCTGGCGGTTTCGGATTAGGGTATTGAGGAGTCCATGCGCGGCCAGAGATACATCATCAGGCTTCTCCCTTAATGAGGATGCCCATCGATTAGCCCCTTCGACTACTGCATCCAAAACCTCACTCTCAGTGAAGGGCAACACACCCAGCTCGATACCATACAAGCCGGTAGCCAGCGTCATGGCAAAGAAATCCAGACCTCTACGAATAAGCGGTGACTCGGTAGCACCATTGACCAAAGACTCCAAACGCCCGGCGCACTCATTAACCCGATCACGAGTCAACTGCTGCAACACCTCAAAGGAAGTGGCCTCCGGCAAGTTCAACAGCCCTTGCGCCAGAGCCGGGAGCGCTGTGCCGTAGTAAGTCCCACAAGCCGCCTTGAGTTGGTCAATCCGGGCTTTGGCTTGGGCCAGTGTTTCACCCGGCAGCCTGGCATCATCCTGCAGGATCTCGATATTAAGCATCCGGACACGAGCGCCTGAGTTTACAGAGTCACGTAATTTGCGCAAAAAATCATCAGAGCTCATCTCGCCCGTCGAGAAAATGCAGAGCGCCGCTGTGTTTTTGGCTTCAATCAGAAGGCTATCTTTGTCACAACGCCCTTTGCTCTGCCCGTTTGTCATCGCATACATGAGCGAGCTGAAATTCCTCCCGGTGAATGAACCCAACTCGTCAAGTACCAACCCCATCCCATGGTGCATTTCAATGAGTGATATCAATGCATTGAAAGTATTGTGCCATTTTCTAATAGCAGACGTGCCATCCTCACTAGGGTCGGTAGCCCGTCCTACTGTACTCTGAGCCAGCATCGCTAGAGTCGTCTTCCCCACGGAGCTCAGGCCATAAACATGAACGATCGTTGAGGGCTTTTGTAGCAGGTTTATCAACACATTGGTCAGCATCGCCAATATCGAAAACACCATTATCGGGAACTGCCGTACTGGCTCCGCGACACTCCGCCTCCAGGCTTCCAGTGAATCCCTTGAGCTCAGTTGCCCAAGCTGCTTGCGAAGTCGATATCGGTACCGCTTTGCTGAGTGACCATCTTCGCGGCTCAGGGTAGCTTCATGAGTCACATAGACCCGTTTTTCAGGCACAAAACCTGCCTGTTCCACTAAGCAAATGGACTTTATCAGCTCCATCTTTGCACAGCCAAGCATAAAGCGTATCAGTTGGTTCTCTGTTCCTTGGTAGTAAGAGAGTCGGTAAGAGCTCAGCGTTGTCTTGACTTTTTTCAGGTCGTTATGAATGTCCTTCAGAGATAACTGGAAGGTAACTACACTGCCATCAGGAGCAAGGCAAGCCAGCTCCACGGCTTCAAGCCGACCGTCTTTGTCCAGGTATGTGGCTATTGGCAATGTGACCCCCGCAAAGACCTCGGAGGGGGGTTTACCAGCCATGAACATGACTTTGCCATCAGGAGTGATCTTGAAATTTTCAGGGATAAATGGTGAGCCCTGCCACTCTGTCAGCTCCTTGATGCAGTGAGGCGACAAGGAGCCATCCCGCAAAACTAGACACTCATCTGGCTCTTTACCCTTATTGAGGGCTTGCCCCTCGTCAGAAGCATAAAAGGCGGCATGCATATGCCTAACACGGAATGCCTCCAGCTCTTGAGCTACCTGCGCTCTTGTACAGTAATCATCATGAGGTTGCTCATCATGCGTTGCCGACACCAGTAATGGCTGCGATCTAGGGGCGACCGTAGGGATCGATTCTGGCGCGGATGCTTCCTGATCCGAGTCAGGTACCGAGTCTGTCGGCGGTACAACCTGATTAGCAATATCGAGGGAACCTAGTGAGCCCCTTCTTTGATGCGTCCTATCAGTAATGAAACGATTCAGTTTACCGTTATTATCTTTTTTGGAACGATGCATAATCATTAATGGGGGAGTCTCCCTCCCCCATCTCCTAAAGTTTGTTAGCAGGTGAGGTTGGGCAGGTCCCATACGGTGTGAAGTACGTCGACGGCCTTGACCAGCGTCTTATCGTGGTGCCTAGCGTACCTTTCAGTCATCCGAGGAGAGCTGTGGCCTAGGACTTTCTGCAATACATCGAGCGAACAGCCCTTGTTCAGCAGTGAGGTCGCGACTGAATGCCTCGCATCATGTATGCGTACCCCCGATAATCCGCAATCATTACAGACGTGGTACCAGTAACGGCGGGGCTCCGATATCGGAGAGACACCATCTTGGCCTCGAAAAAGCAGGCCGGTCGTGCCATGGCGCTGGCGCTGAAGTTGAACCAATTCAAGGGCGAACTGATTAAGCGGTATAAGCCTTTCTCGGCCAGACTTACTCGTCGGTAGAAAAGCGATCTGAGTGGTGAGGTTACAATCCTGCAGCTTTAGAGCTCTGGCCTCTCCCATCCGGGAGCCCGTTGCGAACAGGAACAGCAACAGACGAGCCTTTTCCTCGTCAATGTCTTCCATCAAGCGAGCGACCAGCTTATTGACTGCCTCATCGGGTAAGCCTTTGGGAGGCAGGACAGGCTCGTATTTGGCGGGGATATCTGCTGCGGGAGACGATTTGAGTATGCCGCGCTCCACTGCGAAGGTCGCAATAGCCTTGATCTGCGCTAGGTAGCGATTCACCGTAGCAACAGATTTGGTTTTTGCTTGCTCCGCTTGAAAGCGCTCGATGTCATCACGGTTGACACGGTTCAGTGGCTTGTGCCCTAAGGCTGCCACGATTGGCTTTATACGGGACTTTATAGTCCTGATAGAACGATGAGTTTCCTGCACTGCGGGTAGGTAATCATCATAAATGAAGCGCTCTACCGATAAACTAGCGCGATAGGCTTGCTTGAATCCCTCAGGATCTGTGATGAGCTCCGCCATCAGTTTACGTGCTTTATCGCGTATCACTTTGAGGCTAGCCTCACTGGTGCTCGCGATCTTAAACCGATAACGCTGATTGTTTCTGTGCACATTGAAGTAGCCGACCCTGGCACCAGATGTATATGTGACCCATGCGAGCCAAGGGACGTACTCGTCTTTTACCTCTTTTTGTTTGGAGACGTATTCTCCACACGACTCCTGCCTGCTTTTAGCAGTTGGCGTTGACACTTCGCTGCTCACAACTACCTCTCTAACCATAACCGCCGGATGGCGGTGCTTGCAGAAATTTTGCATACCCCCCCTCAAATCACAACAGCACCAAACGCAGTCATATTATTGATATTTAATGAATTTGTTTGTAGTTGAGGACCCTAAAGGCAGCCATATGAAGGCGATTCGGAGGCGAACATCAGATCGCCTTCTGGAGAGCGACTTTGTGCTTCTAACGACAAATGCTCCTTATCTTCAGGGGGATCTGTGTACGCCCACAAAGCAAAGATCGTCATTTGAGGCTCAAAAAGAGGTGTAATCGAGATTGAATTTTTGTGATTTTCGTCACAATAAATTTGAGTTCCCCCGCCGAAACACCATCACTTCTCTTCTTCACAGGGACGCTGAGGAGCCGACGACCGGAGGTACAGAGGCAGCGACACAGCAAACCCTGTCTGGTCAATTTCTGGTAACTTTTCAGCGCACAAAAAACATGCAGGTTAGTTCATCAGTTTTTTGCCAAAAAATGGGCTCACTTGTTGGAAGCTCGGGATGGATGAGAGAGCGAAAAGGTAATTCTATAAAGGGAAAAAACCTCGATAGAAGCACCTGCCGACAACCGGATCCCGGTGTGGAGTCAGGGGCTCCTTGCACATTATCTCGCCACTTGGTTCACCCTATGCAAAAACATGCCAGAAACTGGGCCTGCAAGGTTGACACCCCAGTCCAGAAAGGGTTTAATGCGCGCCGTTGCCCAGATAGCTCAGTCGGTAGAGCAGGGGATTGAAAATCCCCGTGTCGGCGGTTCGATTCCGTCTCTGGGCACCATAATTCCTCCTTAGTTCAGTCGGTAGAACGGCGGACTGTTAATCCGTATGTCACTGGTTCAAGTCCAGTAGGAGGAGCCAAATTCGAAAAGCCCGCTCAATCGAGCGGGCTTTTTCATTTCTAGTTGCTGTTGCATGCGGCCAAAAAGAGCGTCGCGCCACAGGTGGCACTGAACAGCAGCATTCCGGTCTGCAACATGCTGCCAGGGCATGGTTTCTTCTCTCTTTTTCTGGCCCTGATCCACTTCGGTTTCATCACATTCCCTTATCCATTTTGTCGGCCTGAGTGGCTGCACTCCTGTGCAGGCGAGCCATCTTTGTTGAATGGCTCCATGGCGTCAATCTCCCCCGCAAAACAATTAATTCAGCACCGTTGAAGAGCGGCTTGTCTGGTGATGTTTCGACCTTTAAGCCATTGTTAACATTTTGGAAAACCGGAGTGACCCTGTGGCTGGGCGAGGATATGATGGGGTCAATGATGTTCCCATCCTGACGGAGAGATCCCAGATGAACAGCCCCTTGAGCTATGTACTGGACGGCATTCATTGCGAGCCGCACTTTTTTACCGTTCCCCTCGATCATGATGAGCCGGATGGTGACAGCATTACCCTGTTTGCCCGCACCCTCTGCCGCAAAGACAAACTCGATGACACGCTCCCCTGGCTGCTCTTTTTGCAGGGCGGTCCCGGTTTCGGGGCGCCGCGCCCGACGGCCAATAGTGGTTGGCTCAAGCGGGCGTTGCAGGAGTTCAGAGTGCTGCTGCTGGATCAGCGTGGCACCGGGATGTCGAGCCCCATCCATGGGCATATTCTGGCCAAAATGACACCGACCGAGCAGGCGGAGTATCTCAGCCATTTTCGCGCCGACAGCATAGTGCAAGATGCCGAGTTCATCCGGCTGGAGCTCAGTCCCAAGCATCGCTGGAGCCTGCTGGGGCAAAGCTTTGGTGGTTTTTGCTGCCTGACTTATCTCTCGCTCTTCCCCGATAGCCTGCGGGAGGTCTATATCACCGGCGGCATCGCGCCGATTGGCCGCAGCGCCGAGGAGGTTTACCGTGCTACCTATCAGCGGGTGGCCGACAAGAACCGTGCTTTCTTCGCCCGCTTCCCCCACGCTCAGGGGATTGCCAACCGGCTGGCCAACCATCTGCACCAGCACGATGTGCGGCTGCCCAACGGCCAGCGCCTGACGGTGGAGCAGTTCCAGCAGCAAGGGCTGGATCTCGGCGCTACGGGGGCTTTCGAGGAGCTTTATTACCTGCTGGAGGAGGCCTTTATCGGTGACAAGCTGAGCCCGGCCTTTCTCTATCAGGTGCAGAGCATGCAGCCATTCAATAGCAACCCGCTGTTTGCCATTCTGCACGAGGCTATCTACGCCGAAGGGGAGGCGATTCGCTGGGCGGCGGATCGGGTCAGAGGGGAGTTTCCTGCGGTGAACTGGGCACCCGGCAAGGATTTCGCCTTCACCGGCGAGATGGTTTACCCCTGGATGTTCGAGCAGTACCGCGAGTTGCTGCCCCTGAAAGAGGCGGCCCATCTGCTGGCAAACAAGGCGGACTGGGGGGCGCTCTATGACCCGGCCCAGCTGGCCCGCAACCAGGTGCCGGTAGCATGCGCCGTTTATGCCGAGGATATGTATGTGGAGTTTGACTACAGTCGCGAAACTCTGCGTGGTCTTGGCAACAGTCGCGCCTGGATCACCAATGAGTATGAGCACAACGGTTTGCGTGCCGATGGTGAAGCGATCCTTGATCGTCTGATCGCGTTGAATCGCGACCGTTAATTGCCGTTATCGGCAACCATCGCGGGAGCCCGGACTCCCGCGATGGTTGTGATGGATGGTTGTTATGAAAGCGTGAAACCCTGTACCTTGACCCGCGTCAGCCTGACGATGAGTGGCTGACAGGCTGATTAATTCACCCGCTTCCACAGTCTCTGCCGATCCCTCACCATGTACTTGCCAAACGACTCTGTATTGAGTGGCGGTCAAACCGATTGACCAGCCCGTGCTCGTTACCATTAGAAAGTCGCTCTGATGCTCTGTATCCCGCATATCAGATATGCCATCCCTGCATGTACCGTGATCGCGGGGAGGGGATGGTCGTGCTTTTCAATCAAGATAAGGATGTATGATGAGAAAGTCTCTGTTGGCCTGCTCCCTGTTGCTGTGCCCTGCCGTGTTTGCTGCCACCCCTCATTGGGAATATAGCGGTGAGGCGGGGCCTGCTCACTGGGCCAAGCTGACCCCGGAGTTTGGTCAGTGTGCGGGCAGCAACCAGTCGCCGGTCGATCTGAACGGGTTGGTTGAGGCCAAGCTGGCACCATTGGCGCTCCACTATCAGGCAGGTGGCAAGACCGTGGTCAACAACGGTCACACCGTGCAGGTCGGTTATGCCCCGGGCAGCACCTTGCAACTCGATGGCACCACGTTTGAGCTCAAGCAATTCCACTTCCACGCCCCGAGTGAAAACCTTATCGAGGGCAAATCCTATCCGCTGGAAGGGCATCTGGTGCACGTCAGTGACAAGGGCGAGATCGCCGTGGTAGCGGTGATGTTCGAAGCTGGCAAGGCCAATCCGGCGCTGGCGGCAGCCTGGAGTGCATTACCTGCCAAGGTGGGGGAGATTCACACCCTCAAGGCGCCGGTCGCTGCGGAGCAACTGCTGCCCGAGAATCGTGACTACTATCGCTTCAGCGGCTCTCTCACCACGCCTCCCTGCTCGGAAGGGGTGCGCTGGCTAGTGATGAAGCAGCCGGTCGAGGTCAGTCAGGCCCAGATAGACGCCTTCAAGGCGGTGATGCACCACCCCAACAACCGGCCGGTGCAACCCCTCAATGGGCGCGTGGTACTGCAATAACACAGTGCTGCAGATTGCAGAAACAACAAGAGGGCCGTCAGGCCCTCTTTTACATGGCGAGGTATCGGCGTGCGATCACAGACTGGCGGCGATGCGGGCGCCGAGCGCCGCGTTGTTCAGTACCAGCTGGATGTTGGCCGCCAGCGAGTTGCCGCCGGTCAGCTCGCAGACGCGGGCCAGCAGGAAGGGGGTTGACGCCTTGCCCTTGATCCCCTGCTCATCCGCTTCACGCAGCGCTTGGGCAATGGCTGCGTCGATATCGGCTTTCGGCATGGCGTGTGCGGTCGGGATGGGATTGGCCACCACGGCGCCGCCCGCCAGTCCCAGCTCCCACTTGAGGCGCAGCGCCTCGGCGATGGCCGCCGGGGTATCGAGGCGATAATCGACCTTGAAGCCGCTCTCGCGGGTGTAGAAGGCGGGCAGCTCGCCTGTTTGATAGCCAATCACTGGCACCCCTTGCGTCTCCAGATACTCCAGGGTCAGCCCGATATCGAGGATCGACTTGGCGCCGGCGCAGACTACGGCCACCGGCGTCTGGGCCAGCTCCTGCAGGTCGGCCGAGATATCGAAGGTCTCCTGTGCGCCGCGATGTACCCCGCCGATACCACCGGTGGCAAAGACCCGGATCCCCGCCATGGCGGCGATGATCATGGTGGAGGCGACCGTGGTGGCGCCCATCCCCTTGCGCGCCAGTACGAACGGAATGTCGCGGCGGCTGCACTTGGTTACGTCGTGACCAGCCCGGCCGAGCGCTTCCAGCGCACCCGCATCGAGACCCACCTTGAGGCGGCCGTCGAGGATGGCGATGGTGGCAGGGATGGCGCCGTTATCGCGCACTACCTGCTCCACCTGACGGGCCGTCTCCACGTTCTGCGGATAGGGCATGCCATGGGAGATGATGGTGGATTCGAGGGCGACGACCGGTTTGCCTGCGGCCAGCGCGGCAGCCACTTCCGGTTGGATATCGAGGTAAGCGTTCAGCATGAGTACTCCTCCAGTATGCGGTCAACGGCGGTCTTGCTCAGACCGGAAAAAACGGTATCGGAACAATTGACGGTGAGGGCGGCGCAGCCCAGGGCAAAGCGGGTGGTCTGGGCAATGTCGAGCTGTTGCAGCCAGGCGTGGGCGAGTCCGGCCATAAAGGCATCCCCGCCGCCAGTCACATTGAGCACCGGACTGCCCAGCACCGGCAGGTGGCCCTGCTGCTCGCCATCGCTGTAGAAGATCCCCTGCTCACCTAGGCTGAGGAACAGCCGCTTGACCCCGGCACGGTGGAACCAGGCGGCTACCATGGGCCAGGTTTCGGGCCCGGCGATGGTCATGCCGCACAGCTGCTCTGCTTCGCTGCGATTGGGCTTGAGGGTGTGGATCTTGCCGAGCCAGGGGCGGATCTTCTCCACCTTGGCCACCGAAACGGTATCGACAAAGATGGCGTGCTCCCCCTGTCGCTCGAACAGCCAGTCGAGGGTGTGGATGGCCAGGTTGGTGTCGAGTACCCAGAGCCGGGCACCGCCGAGAAAGCCGCCGAGCGGGGTCAGGCGGGCAGGGGTGAGCTGCTCGATAATGGCCATGTCGTTGATGGCGCAGCTCATTTCGCCGCTGCCGTCATGCAGGCTGAGGTAGCAGGAGGTGGTGTGGCCATCGAGCACCAGGGTCTGGCGCACATCGACACCGGCCCGCTGGCTCACCTCCAATAGATGGTGGCCATACTGATCGTTGCCGACCGCGGTCAGCAGCCGGGTATCGCTGCCGAGCCGCGCCAGATTCTCGGCGATATTGCGGCCGACACCGCCCGCCGAGGTGCGCACCTTGCCCGGGTTGGAGTCGCCGAGCAGCAGGTTGTCGTGGCTGGTGCCGCAAATATCCATATTGGCACCGCCGATCACCACCACGTAGGGGCCCTCACGCAGTACATAACCTCTGCCTTGCACATATCCCTGCCGGATCAGGCTGGAGATGTGGCTGGCCAGCGCGGAGCGGCTGATGCCAAGGCGATCGGCCAGATCCTGCTGGGCAATCATGGGATCCTGACGCAGCAGGGCGAGGATCTCTTGTTCACGCTCAGTCATAGACAAACATCCATTTACAAACGTTTGTCTATTATTTCAGATAAACGTTTGCCAGCTATCGGTTTGTACAAAATCTGTCGGGTTGCGCACAAAAAATCTACATCCGTGATGGAGCGACGAGTCGTTGAGCCTGGCGAGGTACTTTTAACGGGTCGGTGACCCCGCCGCGGCTTATAATGGCCGCCGCAAGAGGAGGAGAGATGATGAAAAAGAGTGCATTCTGCTGCGTGGGGCTGGTCAATCCCAAATCCCCGGAAAATGTCGGCTCCGTGATGCGGGCTGCGGGCTGCTACGGGGTGGACGAGGTCTACTACACCGGCAACCGCTTCGAGCTGGCGCGCCGCTTTGCCACCGATACCAAGCAGATGGTGGAGAAGATCCCGCTGCTCGGGGTGGATGACTTGATGGCGTTTATCCCGCAGGGATGCGTGCCCGTGGTGGTCGATCTGATCGACGGCGCCACGCCGCTCCCCGACTATGTCCACCCGGAGCGCGCCTTTTATATCTTCGGGCCGGAGGATGGCACGCTCGATCCCGCGCTCTACGGGGCGGTGAAAGATGTGGTCTATGTGCCGACTCAAGGCTGCATGAATCTGGCCGCTTCGGTCAATGTGATCCTCTATGATCGCTTGGCGAAGAGGATGAGGGGGGGGTAATTAGCTCAGGGCTATCATTCAGGTGTCGGGTTGGCGGCGGCTTTCTGTTCCAGTTCCCTGATAAACCCTTGGTAGTAGTCATAGAGCTGATAGTGCTTATAGATGTCAGCCAGAGTCCCGCTACGGATCAACTCAACCATCCCCTTATCCCAGAGTTGTAACATCCGGTTGCCCTGGGGTGTGTCGGCAAAGATGGGGTAGGTCGGGATCCAGCGCAGGAAGGCGCGATGCAGGTTGGGGGGAATGTCGTCATTTGCATAGAGCACGCCGGCAGTCAGGTAATAGCGATAGCGCTCTTTGCCGAGCAGTTGCAGAGCCATCTCATCGCTATCGATTTCATGCCACTGCATGGTGACTGCAATGTATTTGTCGAATGCCCAGCCCCGTCGCCATACCACAGATTGTCCCTGCAGGCTTTTTTCTCCCTGCCACTTGGACTGCCATTTTTTGAGCATGAACACGGTCAGGTCATCCGCTGATGCGGGATAGCGCGGTTGTCGGACACCGGTGACTTCATCGCGGTATACCCCCATCGCCATATCGCCTCCTTTTTTGGCAATCACAGCGAGAGCTCGTTTATAGGGTACGATATGGGGGGTTACCTGATAACCGTGGGGTTGGTAGATGGCGCGAACCAGATCGAGATAAATGCCTTTGCCATCTTGTTGGCAAAAGCCGGGCCAGTCATCGCAATAAACCTCAATAGAATCTGCCCGGCAATTAACCACCGTGCACAAACAACAGAGTAACAGACAGATGCGTAACATGGTCAGCGCTGGTCTCGTTGGGGCAAAGGGAAAACGGATACCCTACTTTATACCATGGCATTGATCGTGACAGGACGTAGAAAAATTCTCGCATCTCCATTTTGCGACAGGGTCGAGGGTTATTTTCGGTCGGGTTGTTATGATCATGAAAAGATTCAATAGTGCCCCAATCAGGAGAGGAGACTGCATTATGCCATCGATCAAAACGCTGCTCTGTCCGGTCGATTTTTCCCAAATGTCCCGTGCGGTACTCGACTATGCCGTATTCATGGCGCAGAGCCATCAGGCCCAGCTCAAGCTGATCCACGTGGTCGATCAACTGCACGGTTTTGACAGCTACAAAATCCTGCATATGACGGCGGTCGAGATCACCCACGAGATGGAGCGTCAGGCCAAAGCCCAGCTCAAAGAGCTGGTGGCGACGCTGCCGATCCCTGCCACCTTTGATATTCGCTTTGGCCGCGCTGCCGACGAGATCGTGATTCAAGCCAAGGATGATGAGGTGGAGCTGATCGTAATGGGCAGTCACGGCCGCTCCGGCATCAGCCATCTGCTGGTAGGCAGTGTCGCGGAATCCGTGGTGCGTCATGCACCCTGCCCGGTACTGGTGGTGCGCCAATAACGCGCCCCGTTTAGCGTGAAAAGCGTAACAAACAAGGCCAGCGATTGCTGGCCTTGCGTTTTCTGCTGCCGTGCACGCTAGCCGTGGGCGTAGATGACGCTGCCCCCCTTGATGGTATCTATGATGGCCCTGGCCTGCTCCTTGGGCAGGGCCGGGCAACCCCAGCTGCGGCCCAGCTTGTCATATTTGCGCAGATGGGTCGGGCTGGCATAGGTGGCGCCATGCACCACGATGGCGCGTTTGCGGGCATTACTGTTCTTGCCGGGGCTGAGCCCGTCCAGCCGCAGGGAGTAGCCATGCTTACCCAGATAGGTTTCTGCGGTGCGATAGACACCGAGGGAGCTTTGCCGGGAGTTGAGCTGGTTGGAAAAGCGTTCTGCGGCCAGCTCACCCGAGTTGCGGCCATGGCTGACCCAGGTGTGATAGAGCAGCTTGTGGCGTTTCATGTCGATGACAAACAGTCTGCGCTGGGTAGAGGGCTTGCTGTAATCGATGATGGTGAGAATGGCTTTGCGCTTGTGGCGCACGGTTTGATAACTGTTGAGGGCTTGGCGAAAGGTCTGTTTGTCCAGCTTGCCTGCCAGACCCAGCTGGCGATAGAGGCTCTGATCCCAGCTGGCATCTGCGGTGCTGCTCCAGATGAGCGATATCAACAGCAGTGGCAACAGCAGCCACCCGCGTTGCCAGCCTGTGTTCCGGTCTGCTTGTCCCATCCTTGCATCTCTCCTTTGGCATTCCCTGCAACAGAGCTGATATCGCCCTCAATCTGCTCGATAGTTATATGCAAGGTGCTGAAAAGGCGCAATAAAAAAACCGGCCGCAGAGCGGCCGGAAGTAATTCAAACAGTAGACATTGGTATCACAGGGTATAACTGACTTCCAATTACTTAGAAGTTGTACTGCAGGGCCACACCAACTACGTCGTCAGTGTTCTGACCCAAGGCGCTGGTAGAGTTACCAACAGAGTCCAGCAGGTTCAGCTTGTAATCAACGTAAGCGTTGAAGTTGTCAGTGAAGTAGTACCAGGCACCGATGGATACATATTCGGTCAGGGTGTCATCGAAGCTGACATTGGTGTCATTCTTCACATCGGTGCGCAGGTAGGCCAAAGAAGGCTTGAATTGCGGGGTCACTTTGTACTGAACCACGGCTTCGTAACCATCGCTCTTCTCAGCATAGCCGTTCTTGACGAAGATGTGATCTTCACTGTGAGCATAGGTAGCAGCCATATAGAGGTTGCCAGAAGCATATTTGGCACCAAAGCCCATCAGCTTGGCATCCTGGTCGCCACCAAAGGCGGCATAGCGAGCTTGCTCGTCGGTCTTGCCAGCCTGGTTGTAGGCAGCAGACAGACCCAGACCCATATCGAAGTCATAGGAGGCAGCTACGGCAAAACCTTCTTTGGAACCTTTCTTGTTCCAAGTGGTGCCATTGGTGGTGAAGTTGGAGCGATCAGCATTCTGCGGATCGTTGTTGCCGGTGAACTGGGCACCCAGGGTCAGACCGTTGTAGGTGTACAGGTACTGGGCCAGACCGTTGGTACGGCCGGTACCGAATACTTCGGTGCCTTTGCCCAGGCCGTCACCGCCCCACTCGGGCAGTACGTCAGTGTAGTCGTTCACGATGCGGAACAGACCATCCTGACGACCGTAGCTGAATGCGCCGAAACGGTCGTGCTTGATGCCTGCGTAAGCGTAACGCAGTTCGTCGTTGTCAGAACCGGAGGTCGGCAGGTTGTACTCGGCAAAACCGAATGCCTTCATCTCGGGAGCAATCTTGGTCTCGCCGCGCATGTTTACACGGAAGTAGCTCTGGTCACCTTCGGAACCGTTGTCATCAGTGCCGTAGTACATACCCTGAGCGCGGCCACCGATATCCAGCTTGGTATCGTTCTGGTTGTAAACGGTAGCGGCATGAGCGCCGCTCGCCAGCTGGCTAATAACATCATGTCGATCAGCCAATAACATCATGCCGATCACCATTTTTCTACCCGCAGGAACTGCGTCTT
>NZ_JAPDBM010000076.1:0-21690 GCF_027705265.1 Aeromonas sp. QDB11
ATCCATTTTTTTGCTCGACCATACTCCACGGCTTCTTTGAGGATCTCGTTCTCCATGGTCTTCTTCCCGAGCAGACGTTGTAGCTCTCGGATCTGCTTGATGGCAGCAGCCAACTCGGAAGCAGGAACAACATCCTCACCGGCGGTGATCGCCGTGAGAGACCCTTCTTGGAATTGCTTACGCCATTTGAAAAGCTGGTTTGCGTTGACGTCGTGCAAGCGAGCAACATGAGAGACGGTCATCCCGGGCTCAAAGGTCTGCTGCACGATGGCGATCTTTTCTTGTGGAGTCCGGCGTCGACGGCGCTCGGCCCCTGTTAACACTTCGACCATCTTCTCGTTGTGACTAGTACTGAACATAGCTCCAAGACTACCTCTTAAGTTAAGAGGGGCGAAGTGTCTGGATCTTCAAGGGGCCAATCTATTTGGCGGATACAGGACCCGGTGACAGAGAGGCTGTGTATTTATGTGATCTGTGGCGAAAGATATCTGGTCAGATTATTGAAAATTGCCTCTTCTCATCATGAAGGCCTCATTGGAGGCATAGCGGGCAGTGCCAACCCATCTGACAGAAACCCATCCCACCCAATTTTTCAGACGACATCGAGCCTACGTCACCTAGCACACAACTTAGCCAGAATGGCTATCCCGATTCAGTGACCTGCCTCAGAGGGTGGCAAGCCCGTCATCTTCCCGGTCCGGTTCACCGTCGGCAAATTGCTGGCCGAGCCAGTGATAGAAGGCGCGGCACTCCGGCATCCCCTCGCTCTCCTGATGCACCAGCAGATCCCACTGCGGCCCCTTGACCCGACGGGTGGAGAGCGGCAACAGCAACCCCTGCTGACGAGCGGGACGGGAGAGCAGTTCGCTCACCAGCGCCACACCGAGTCCGGCGCTGGCCGCCTCCAGCAGCAGGCCGGGATCGGAGAAGTTGAGTCCCCGGGTCTGCAGGTGCAGATCCTCTCCCCCTCTCAGCGTCCAGTGATGCCAATCCAGCTCCCGCTCGCCATGCAGGGTGGTGCGCTCCTCCGCGGGCCGTGACAACACGGTTGCGGTAGCCACCGGCAGCAAGCGATCTGCCAGCAGGTGCTGATGGCGACACTCGGCCTGCGGCGCGAGATCCCAGCGCAGGGTGAGATCAATGGTCTGCTCGGCCATGTCGGGCTCTTCGTCGCTGGTAAACAGCCAGAGATCGATATCGGGATGCTGGCGATGAAACTCCCCCAATCGCGGCAGCAGCCAGTGGCGGGCGATGGCGGTGCTGGTGTTGAGCACCAGCTGGTTCGGTTTGCGGTACTGCTCCAACCGCTGGATCCCCATCGCCAGCTGCAACAGCACGCTCTGGGTGGTCTCCAGCAGATCCTGCCCCGCATCGGTCAGCGCGACCGAGCGCCCCTGCCGGTGAAACAGCGGCTGGCCGAGTAGCTCCTCCAGCGAGCGGATCTGCTGGCTGATGGCGGACTGGGTCAGGTGCAGCTCCTGCGCCGCCTGATGAAAACTACCGAGTCTGGCCGCCGCCTCAAAGCCCCGCAGCACGTTGAGCGGGGGCCACTGCTTGAACACCATTGATTAGCTCCACTTATCACTTTTACGGAAAATCGATCGTTTGTTCGCCGCCACGGCCACGGATAGTCTATTACTCAACGCAATTCGATTAACAGCGCTTGTCACTTCCGGTCAATCAGCGACAGCAAAGAGCGCCCTCATTCAAGGAGTTTTCCATGCCATCCCGACGCAACGTATTGAAACAGCTGGCGGCCATCGGCGTGCTGGCCGGGCTCAGCAACCTGCCGGGCAAGGTGTACGCGGCCAGCGGCAATGCCGATGAGGATGCTGCCAACACCAGCGGCAAGCAATTCCATATGCCCGATGAAGCCGCTCCTCAGGCGCAGGTCTGGGTCGCCTTTGCCGCCAGTGCCGATATCTGGGGTCGCGACTACAAGGAGGTGCAGACCACCATCGGGCGGCTGGTTCAAGCCATGACCCCTTACACCAAGGTGAGCGTGCTCTGCCGCGAAGAGGAGGAGGCGCTGGCCCGCAAGCTCTGTGGCGAGCAGAACACCCGCTTTATCGTCGCCGAGCTGGACGATATCTGGCTGCGCGATACCGGCGGCGTCTTCGTTCAGAACGGCGAAGGGGAGCTGGGGCTGGTGGATTTCAACTTTAACGGCTGGGGTGACAAGCAGGAGTACGAACAGGATGCGGGCGTCGCCGAGCTGGTCAGCAAGCAGGCGGATGCTCACTATCTGCAGAGCACGCTGACTGGCGAGGGGGGCGGCATCGAGGTGGATGGCAACGGCACCGCCATCATGACCGAGAGCTGCTGGCTCAACAGCAACCGCAACCCGGGGGTGAGCAAGGCGCAACTGGAGGCGGAGCTGAAAGCCAATCTGGGGCTGCGCAAAATCATCTGGCTGCCGGGTATCAAGGGCAAGGACATCACAGATGCCCACGTCGACTTCTACGCCCGCTTTGTGCGCCCCGGGGTGGTGGTGGTCAATCTGGACAACGATCCGGAATCTCACGACTACGAGGTGACCCGCCAGCATCTGGCCATCCTCAAGCAGGCCACCGATGCGGACGGCAACAAGCTGGAGCTGCATATGTTGCCGCCCCCGCTCGATGTGCGGGATAACCGCTTTAGCCGCAGCCGCGACTTTGCCGCCGGTTATATCAACTATCTGCCGATCAATGGTGCGGTGATCGCCCCCGAGTTTGGCGACAAGGCCGCCGACCGCTACTGCCATGATCTGCTGGCCAGGCTCTACCCCGGCCGCCAAATCGTGCAGATCAATATCGATCCGGTGGCCGCCGGTGGCGGCGGCATTCACTGCATCACCCTCCACCAGCCAGCCTGACCCTCCCCTACCCACTGATAACCCGGGGCGTTGCCACGCCCCGGGTTATCTCGCCATGCCATTTTTGTTAACCACGAGCCCCTGACCCGCCTCGGCCCTGCATCTTGGCCAGCTATGTCATATAAGACGTTGCCCCGGTCACACTCCTGACCTGTTCACAACGTCGAGGCCATGTGGCGCTTTTCATTGCCGCCCCAGAAGTGTATTTTTGCCCGATGGCTAAAAATGGAGCCAAAAGAAGATGTCTGGCGAATGCGTTCATCACCAGAGATTGGTCGGCAATTTTGTGATTTAAAATGAATTTTCGTGGCGGCGATCAGGGCGAACCTGAGTTATATGGAAGGCTCTATTAACAAATTATGACCGCCTACCATCTAATCACTGTTATGTGACATGGGAGAATTTCTTTGTATCGTTTTGGTCTTTTCAAGCCTAAATTTTATGTTGGGCTGTTAAATTACGCAGGTGTTCCTTCGATAATTATATATTTTATCTTTATGTGTATAGTTCCATGGTTTTATGGTGATTGGGACTATGTTCATGGTGTTTGGTTAGATTGACAAACTTTGAATACAGGTGTACTTGCTTTCCTTTCGAGCATCACGGCATTTAAAATTTCTAGCGTGACAGTTGAAAAACAAAGACAACGAGACTTTGTTGCATCAAGAGCTCTCTTACCTCAAAAGTTAGACGATTTGTGTCAGTATCTTAGTGATAGTGCTAAAAGCTTACAAAGTGCGTATTACAGTCGTGGACATCGCTCAGAAATGTCTGAAATTACGGTTCCTAAATTGAGTGAAGCGCATTTTGAAACGTTTCAAGAGTGTATTCGACATGCAACTCCCGAGGTCGGTGATTATTTAGCAAAAGTACTCAATATGCTGCAAGTTCATGGTGCACGACTTGAAACCGTGTGTAAGAAAACGCAAACAAACCAACGGTATTACAACACTCTTTTCTATGGGATAGCAGAGCTTAAAGTTAGTGTTGATAACCTGTTTCCTTTAGCTCGTGGCGAAGAAGATAATATTTCTGGCAAAGTGAACAAAGAATCAATAAGCAGGGCTCTGCATATCTTGGGCATATACTACGAAAAAACAGAAAATCTAGAGTCGTATGTAAATGAAAAAGTGTGCCCGTAGGTTCGATTAGCGAAGCGTAATCGGACGTTCGCGTAAATGGGTTCTCCCGCGATAACGGTCACCCGCATTGCCCCTCTGGCAGGTGCCGCTGACTCACGGAAACACCGGAACTGCGGCATCTCGATCGTCCGATTACGCTTCGCTAATCGAACCTACATGGGACGGTAATATGTGGTGAAGCCGGTTGGCGCGGATCAACCAATCTGACACGATCGCCATAAATAACGATCGTCAAAAACAACAGCCCGTAGGTTCGATTAGCCGTAAGGCGTAATCGAACGTTCGCGTCAATCAATTCTCCCGCGATAACGGCTACCCGCATTTTCCCTCTGGCAGGCCGCTGCTGACTCACGGAGACAACCATAAAATTAGGACACCCACCTTCCTGAGAAAACCGCTGTATAGCCAGCACAGCCAGGATGGACGTCTTTTTATCGATAGTATGTTTCGCAAAAATCACGCCAACATAGCAAAGCATTTCAGAATGATTCGCAAGGCTTGGCATTTTCGGTGTAAGGTTGGGTTTCGTGTTTACGGTGCAATGATTTAGGTTAGGTAGCAGCGTAGCTCACCTATTAATATGATGTTATCTCGCTTTAAAGGATTAGACATGATTAAGCTCAGGCCCATGACCGCAAGTGAATATCCAGCATATTGCGATTACTTTATTGATGATTACAGCCGTGAAATAGCTGAAAATTATGGCCACTCAATAGATAGAGCGATAGAGTTAGCCAATCAGGAGCTTCTTCGTAGCTTTCCTAATGGCTTGGAAAGCGATAAGCATGAATTATTGTGCATCGAATCAGATTTAGAATTAGTTGGTTATTTGTGGCATTCGATTAACGCCGATGATAAATCCACGTTTATTTATGACTTCTTCATTTTCTCAAATCGTCGCAATAACGGTTATGGGAAGTTGGCAATTTCTGCGTTTGAATCACAATTAACATCAATTGGGATTGAGCAAATTAAATTGCGAGTAGCGTACCATAATCAAAGAGCGTTAAAACTGTATCAAGATGTTGGCTTTGCCATTTCTGGCTACAATATGTCAAAGAAGATAGGCTTAAATTAGGAAACCCACCTTTCTGAACAAACTCCGTATAGCCAGCCCGTAGGTTCGATTAGCCGCCAGGCGTAATCGGACGTTCGCGCAAATCAATTCGCCCGCTATCACGGCCACCTAATTCCCCCTCTAACAGAGGCCGATGATTGACGGAAACTCCGGGGCAACTGTGCCTCGATCGTCCGATTACGCTTCGCTAATCGAACCTACATGGAGCGGTAATATGTGGGATATGCAGGTTAGAGCGGATCAGCCAATCTGATGCGATCGCCATAATCACAATCACCACAAATAAAAGAGCCGCCCTTATGGGCGGCTCTTTGTATCAACGATGGATGGCTGATTCGTCTTGTTACTGAATCGTCTTTTTACTGAATCGTTATTGGGCCTTGGGCGCTTCAACCGCCGCGGTCGCCGGTTGGTCATCTTCCTTGATCCAGGCATCCAGCAGGGTGTAACCCACCGCCAGCACCACGGGGCCGATAAACAGACCGATGATCCCCATGGTCAGCAAGCCACCGATAACCCCCACCAGGATCAGGATCAGCGGCAGGTCGGCGCCACGCTTGATCAGGAAGGGGCGCAGGAAGTTGTCCATGGTGCCCGCAAACAGTGACCACACCAGCAGGAAGGTGCCCCAGGTGGTGTCGCCGCTCCAGTAGAGATAGCCGATACAGGCCAACAGCACCGGGAAGGGGCCGATCTGGGCGACGATCAGCAGGAACATCACCACCACCAAAATCATGGCGTAGGGGATACCGGCAATCAGCAGGCCGACACCGGCCACCGTGGATTGCACCAGCGCGGTCACCACCACCCCCATCGCCACGGCGCGGATCGCCTGTGAAGCGAGCACGGTGGCATTGTCACCACGCTGGCCCGCCAGTCGGTGGGCAAAGCGGCGAATGCCGGTCGCCACCACTTCACCTGAGTGATAGAGCAGGCCGCAGATACCGACCGTCAGCAGGAAGTGAACGAACAGCAGCCCCAGATTACCAGCCTGAGAGGCGAGCCAGCGGGCAGTCTGGCCGAAATAGGGAGCCAGCTTGGCAAACAGCACCTGACCACCGCTCGCCAGAATTTGCTGCCAGAACTCATACAACTTGGTACCCACCAGCGGGATCTGTTGCAGCCAGAGCAGCTCCGGTGGCGGCGACTGGCTGATATGGGTGCCCAGCTCGATCAGCATGGGGGCCTTCTCCGCCACATTGGCCAGCGTCATAAAGAGCGGGATGACAAATATCAGCAGCAGCACCAGCGTCATAAACAGGGCCGCCAGCGAACGCTTGCCCCACAGCAGGCGCTGCATCATCAGCATCAGTGGCCAGGTGGCGATGGTGATCATGGTGGCCCACACCAGTGCTGGCAGGAAGGGCTGCAACACCAAGAAACAGGAGATAATCAGGAGGCTGATAAACAGCACCCCCAGGGTTGTCTTGGCCAAATCCACTTTTTTCACATTCATAGAGTTCCCTTGTCAGAGCCGTTGCCCTTGGGTCGTGTGTCGCATTTCAAGAAAGAGAGTATCCACCAGAGGCCCGCGCTCAACCAGAGCCCCAGCCCGAAAAAGAGCGATAACTGGCCGAGCAGGATGTTAAGCGAACTGCTGGTCAGCAGCGGCACCGCCCACAGCCCGGCCCCGATCACTGCGCCCCCCGCCAGCGTGACCATGCCGGTCAGGATGGGGGGATAACCTCCGCGACTCAGGGTAAGCAAGCCGCCAATCCAGAGCCCGAGCGCCGTCAGGCCGATCCCGGTCAGATGGGCAGATTGGGTCAGTCCCCCGAGCGCCAGCGCGGCGGCAATCAGCAGCAGCCAGCCAACCGCATGCCCATCGGCACGCCAGCAGGGGCGAGCAGCCAGCAGCAAGGCGCCGATCAGCAGCCCCGCCGCCACGTCGGAGATAAAGTGCACCCCGAGCCAGACCCGCGCCAGACCGGTGACCAGCGCCAGCAACCGCGCCAACGAGAGCGCCCGCCAGCGGTGCGTCGGCCACAGCCAGCCAAGCAACGCCCCCCAGAACAACAGCGCCGAGGCGGTATGGCCGCTCGGCATGCCAAAGCCCTGAGCACTGTGAGTCGCCAGCAGAGGTTGCAGATGAAAGGGGCGCGGCCAGCCGATCCCCTCTTTGCCCGCTTGCACCAGCAGCCCAAGCCACAGCATGGCGAACAGCAGTTGGCGCAGCCGCGGCCACCCCAGCAGCGGGAGCAGCAAAGGTATCAGGGCAAGCTGAAAGCCGCCTGAACCAAACAGATTGCTGACCGACAACCACCAGACATCGGGCCCCAGCCACTGCTGCAGGCGCAGCATCAGCGGGATCTCGGCCTGATGCAGCGCACTGCCCTGCGCCACGAAATCGGCCTGCCAGCGCACCTCGCTCTCTGGCACCTTATCCAGTCGGGATTGCAGCCAGTCGAGCTGATCCGGGAAACGGCGCTGCTCGCGGGGGAGCTTGTCCACCGCGATCAAGCGGGCGTTGAGGATCTCCCCACCCAGATTGGGAGCCTGCAGCAGCGAGACAAAATCGGAATCTTGCTGGGCGACGATAGGTTCCAGAGTGCGGCAGGCAAAGACCTGTGCTTTCTGCCAGCGGCCAAGATCCGCGACGATTTCCCCGCGCAGACCGGTTTCTTCATACAGCTCGCGCAGCGCCGCCTGCTGCGGGCTCTCGCCGCCATCTATATAGCCACCGCTCAGGCTATAGCGGGAGGAGATGCGATCCTGCACCAGCAGCAGTTGATCCTGATGGCGGATGGCGCAGGCCGCTGCCGTCGGTGCCGCCGGTTCGGCGCTCAGGGCTGGCAGAGCGGCAAACAGCGCCAGCAACAGTAAAAAGAGGGTTCTCGACATCAATTTGCTTTCCCTATGCACAATGGCGACAAGCCTCCCAGAAATCAGATAGTTGGGCAACGGTAGCGGCCGGATCGCCACCGTTCCCGCCGCGCTGGCGGTGCACAGAAGATTGCGATGAAGCAGGGCACTCCCTACTATTGGCGGCTATCTTCAATTTCATGCAGCAAACGCTGGAGCCCTCCATGAGACAGTTCGGCTTTTTCCTCGGCATCGCCATCGGTGTCATTTTGATCCTGTTCGGCAGCATCGTCATCTTCCAGGCGCTCCCTGCCGCACTGGACGTGCTGGAGATGCCAAGCCGCATCCCGTTCGTGCGCGAGGTCTACACCTGGCTGATGACCAGCGCCAACGGCCTCACCGCCCAGCTGGAGCAGAACTTCCTGGAAGCCTTCCAGACCGTGCTCAAGCTGATCCTGCTCATCACCTTCATGTGGGTCTGCGTCAAGCTGGTCAACATGGGGGTGCTGATTATCCGTGCCGGGGTTGATCTCATCCGCACCGCCATCGCCCACAGCGAAGGCCCCCACGACCAGAAGAAGCCGGATCAGCACGATCACTTCTGACTGAGCCGTGGTCAACGGATGTGAACGCTGCCGCCCCCAACCGGGGCGGCAGCTTTATATGCGCGGTATGAAGGCCCCTCCCAGCCCCTATGAATACCCGATAAAGCAGCGGCTTTCCCTTGTGAATCAGCAAACTGCCCATATGTTGCATCACCTTGACATGGTTTGCGCCCCGCACGGCGGCTGCCCGGTTTCTATCCCGACCCCGTGCTCTGGTATAATCGACCACCTCTTTTCCCCGTTATGGAGCCTGTTCATGCCCAATCATGCAGAAAGTGCCCTCGAGGTTCGTCTCGACAAGTGGCTGTGGGCGGCCCGATTCTACAAGACCCGCTCCATTGCGCGGGATCAGATAGACGGGGGCAAGGTGCACTACAATGGTCAGCGCAGCAAACCGGGCAAACAGGTGGAAGTGGGTGCATTGATCCGCTTCTGGCAGGGGCAGGACGAACGCGAAGTGCGGGTGCTGGCCTTGAGCGAGCAGCGCAAATCAGCCCCGCTGGCCCAGCAGCTCTATGAAGAGACCGCCGAGAGTCTGAAGAAACGGGCCGAGAACAGCGAGGCACGCCGCTTCAACAGCCAGTTTGCCCCCAGCCCCGAGCGCCGCCCCGACAAGCAGGAGCGACGCCAGTTGCTCAAGGTCAAACAGTACTGACCGACCCCGATTTGATACCGGGCTGGCATCAACCCCAGCCCGCCCGATTTACCTCACCGAAAAGCCAGGAATACATGATGAGCAACCAAGATCTGCTGTATCGCTATCTGTTTGAAGAGTACGAAGTGCGTGGCGAGCTGGTCCAGCTGGATCACACCTACCGCCACGTGGTGGAAGCCCAGAACTACCCGGTGCAGGTGCAAAAACTGCTGGGCGAGCTGCTGGTTGCCACCAGCCTGCTGACCGCCACCCTCAAGTTTGAAGGCTCCATTACCGTACAGCTGCAGGGCGATGGCCCGGTGCGTCTTGCCGTGATCAATGGTGACAACAACCAGCAGCTGCGCGGCGTTGCCCGCTATGAAGGCGAGCTGCCGAGCGATGGCAAGCTGCAGAGCCTGATCGGCAACGGCCAGCTGATCATCACCATCACCCCGGAGCAGGGCGAGCGCTATCAGGGCATCATCGCGCTGGACGCCGATACTCTGGCAGGCTGCCTGGAGCACTACTTCGCCCGCTCCGAACAGCTGGCGACCAAGCTGTGGATCCGCACCGGTTACCACGAAGGTGCGCCGCGCGCCGCCGGCATCATGCTGCAGGAGCTGCCCGCCCAGAGCGAGGATCACAGCAACGATTTCGATCACCTCACCCAGCTCACCAGCACCATCAAGGATGAAGAGCTGTTCGGGCTGGAAGCGGAAGAGATCCTCTACCGTCTCTACCATCAGGACAAGGTACGGGTGTTCGATCCGCAGGCGGTCGAGTTCCGTTGCACCTGCTCCCGCGAGCGCTGCGAAGGGGCTCTGTTGCAGATAGAAAAGGAAGAGGTGATGGAGATGGTGCAGGAGCTCGGCAAGATCGACATGCACTGTGATTATTGCGGCGCCCAGTACCAATTTAATGGGATCGATGTCGAAACCCTGTTCAGCAGGGCTCCCGGCAATGATGCAAACCAGTTACACTAATTAAAGGCGGGCAAAACCCGCCTTTAACTTTAATAACAAAAAAATACCCTATTTTATAAAGTTTGATGGCGATCGCTAAACTCTACCACCTAAGTGATAGGATGACCGTCAGATAGAACCCTACCAACCTCTGAACCCAGGAGAATACAATGACAATCGTGGCAGAACCCACCCTGGCCCAACAATTAGGACTGGACCAGTACGGCATCACAAACAGCCAAGAAATCGTTCGCAACCCCTCTTACGACCAGCTTTTCGCGGAAGAGACACGTTCTGACCTGGAAGGGTTCGAGCGCGGTGTGGTGACCGAGCTGGGCGCCGTCAACGTCAACACCGGGATCTTCACCGGTCGCTCCCCGAAAGATAAATATATCGTCAAAGATGCCACTACCCAGAACACTGTATGGTGGTCTGACCAGGGTAAAAACGATAACAAAGCCATTAGCCCGGAAGTGTGGTCACATCTGAAAGCGCTGGTCACCAAACAGCTCTCCGGCAAGCGCCTGTTTGTGGTCGACGGCTTCTGCGGCGCCAACCCGGATACCCGTCTGGCCGTGCGCGTCATCACCGAGGTGGCTTGGCAGGCTCACTTCGTGAAGAACATGTTCATCCGCCCGAGCGATGAAGAGCTGAAAACCTTCAAGCCTGACTTCGTGGTGATGAACGGTGCCAAGTGCACCAACCCGAACTGGAAGGAGCAGGGTCTCAACTCCGAGAACTTTGTTGCCTTCAACCTGACCGAGAAGATCCAGCTCATCGGCGGCACCTGGTACGGTGGCGAGATGAAGAAGGGCATGTTCTCGATGATGAACTACTTCCTGCCCCTGCGCGGCATTGCCTCCATGCACTGCTCCGCCAACGTGGGTCAGGACGGCGACGTCGCCATCTTCTTCGGCCTCTCCGGCACCGGCAAGACCACCCTCTCCACCGATCCCAAGCGTCAGCTGATCGGCGATGACGAGCACGGCTGGGACGACGACGGCGTATTCAACTTCGAAGGTGGCTGCTACGCCAAGACCATCAAGCTCTCCGAAGAGGCCGAGCCGGACATCTACCACGCCATCCGTCGCGATGCGCTGCTGGAGAACGTGACCGTTGCTGCCGATGGCACCATCGACTTCGATGATGGCTCCAAGACCGAGAACACCCGCGTCTCCTACCCCATTTATCACATCGAAAACATCGTCAAGCCGGTCTCCAAGGCAGGTCATGCCACCAAGGTGATCTTCCTGACTGCCGACGCCTTCGGCGTGCTGCCCCCGGTCTCCAAACTGACCAAAGAGCAGACCAAGTACCACTTCCTGTCTGGCTTCACCGCCAAACTGGCCGGTACCGAGCGCGGCATCACAGAGCCGACTCCGACCTTCTCCTCCTGCTTCGGCGCAGCCTTCCTCTCCCTGCACCCGACCAAGTACGGTCAGGAGCTGGTAAAACGGATGGAAGCGGCAGGTGCAGAGGCCTATCTGGTCAACACCGGCTGGAACGGCACCGGCAAGCGCATCTCCATCAAGGATACCCGCGCCATCATCGACGCCATCCTGGATGGCTCCATCGAGAAGGCCGAGACCAAGGTGCTGCCGATCTTCAATCTGGAGATCCCGACCGCGCTGCACGATGTGAACCCGGCGATCCTCGACCCGCGCGACACTTACGCCGACAAGGCCGAGTGGGATGCCAAGGCCGTCGATCTGGCAGGCCGCTTCATCAAGAACTTCGAGCGCTTCACCGATAACGACGAAGGCAAACGTCTGGTTGCGGCAGGCCCGCAGCTGTAATAGCCCCGCTTCGTATCAGTGACATCATGCCGGTCAGCCACGCTGACCGGCATTTTTGTTTTTATGGAGCCCCGAACGCCGCCAGCCACGCGGCGGCGAGCCCCTAAACCTTGCCTTGCCACTCCTGACGGGGTAGATTCAGCCAAACTTTATACAATATACAATTTTGTAACGCCCAATCGTGACCCGACCATGACCCCACCCTACAAGACCCGAACCCAGATGGTGATGGAAAACCTCCGTGGCCGGATCCTGCGTGGCGAATTCCCCGCCGGCGCCCCCCTGCGTCAGGATGCCATCGCCAAGGAGCTGGCCGTGAGCCGCATTCCGGTGCGCGAAGCATTGATGCAGCTGGAGGCACAGGGGCTGGTCAAGTTCGAAGCCCATCGCGGCGCCGTGGTCACCATGCTGGACGCCTCGGCCATCGAAGAGCTCTTTTATTTGCGAGCACTGCTGGAAGCCGATACCCTGTTTCACGCCGTCGACAAGATGACGGAAGCCACCTTCGCGCAAGCGGAGGCGATCCTCGCCCAGTTTGATCACGCCCTGGAGTCAGGCACCCAGATCGAACATTGGGCCGAGTTGAACCACAGCTTTCACGCCACCCTCTATCAGGCAGCCGGTCGCCCCCTGGCACTGGATCTCATCGCCCAGATCAATCTGAGCTGTGACCGCTATGTCCGCTTCGAGCTGCTGTTTGCCAGCGACGGCGTAGACAAGGCGGAGCGTGAACACGCCCAATTGCTGGAACTGTGCCGCGCCCGGCGCAAGCACGAGGCGGTGGTGCTGCTCAAGCAGCATATCGAAGCGGCAGGCCAGTCGATCAAGCGGATCCTGGCCAGCGGCCATAAAAACTGAACACTCATATAGCAACCATCTGGCACTAACGACATGAATAATTTCGAGATAATTGAAACCCGCGTCGCCCAAGTCAGGGCCGAGCTGGCCATGCAGGAGTTGGACGCCTTTATCGTCCCCCACGATGATGAGCACCTCGGCGAGTACATCCCCGCCTATGCCGAGCGGCTTGACTGGATCACCGGTTTCAACGGCTCTGCCGGGGTCGCCATCATCATGACCCAGCGAGCAGCCCTCTTTGTCGATGGTCGCTATACGGTGCAGGCGCGGATGCAAACCCCCGCCGAGCTGTTCGAATTCCTCCACCTCAATGAAGATCCCCACGTCCAGTGGCTGGCCGACCAGCTGCCGTCAGGCTCCCGGGTTGGCTTCGATGCCCGCCTGCACAGCCTGACCTGGTACAAGCATGCCAAAGCGGTGCTGGCCGATCGCGGTATCGAGCTGATCCGCGTCGAGCAGAACCCCATCGACCTGAACTGGAGCGATCGCCCGGAGCCGACCAAGAGCCCGGTCATCCTCTACAGCGAGGAGCTGGCGGGCCAGTCCAGCCAGTCCAAACGTGAACAGCTGGCTGCCGACCTGCGCAAGCGCGGGCTGGATGCGGTGCTGCTGACCCAGGCCGAGCCCATCAACTGGCTGCTCAACCTGCGTGGCCGCGACATCGACCGGCTGCCGGTGGTGCTGGGCTTTGCGGTGCTCTACGCCAATACCAGCATGGATTTCTTCGTCGATACCGACAAAATTGACTGCTTCGCCTTCACCCAACACGTAGGCCAAGACGTCTCCGTCTATCCCATCGACAAGCTGGGCGATGTGCTGCAGCGCATCGGTGAAGATCAGCAGAAGGTGCTGGCCGATCCGGACAGCGCCAACGCCTGGACCCAGCTCATCATGGAAGAGGCGGGCGCCATTCTGGTGGCCGGCCAAGACCCGACCATGCTGCCAAAAGCGTGCAAGAACGAGATCGAGCTGACCGGCATGCGCGCCGCTCACCTGCGCGATGGCGTTGCCATGACCCGCTTCCTCGCCTGGCTGGATCGGCTGATCGCCTCCGGCGAGTTCGAGGGGGTGGATGAAGGCACCCTGGCCGATCAGGTGGAAGCGTTCCGCCGCGAGCAGGAACACTACGTCGAGCCGAGCTTCGACACCATCTCCGCGCTCGGCCCCAACGCCGCCATGTGCCACTACCACCACACCAATGGCACTCCCCGTGCATTCGGCCAGGACAGCCTCTATCTGCTGGACTCCGGCGCGCAATACATGGATGGCACCACTGACATCACCCGCACCATCAAGGTGGGTGAGGTGAGCGACGAGCAGAAAGCGATGTTTACCCGGGTACTGCAGGGCCATATCGCGCTGGATCAGGCCTGCTTCCCCCGCGGCACCGCCGGTATCCAGCTCGACGTGCTGGCCCGCATGCCGCTGTGGCAAGCCGGTTACAACTATGACCACGGCACCGGTCACGGCGTCGGCCACTTCCTGAGTGTCCACGAAGGGCCCCAGCGCATCGCGCCGAAAGGGAGCATGGTCGCTCTGCAACCGGGCATGGTGCTCTCCAACGAGCCGGGCTACTACCGCGAAGATGGTTTTGGCATCCGCTGCGAAAACCTGGTGGTGGTGACCGAGCTGGAACAGGTTGGCGAGCTGCCGATGCTGGGCTTCGAACGGCTGACCTACGTGCCGTTCGATACCCGCCTGATCGACCGCAGCCTGCTGAGCCCGGCCGAATTCCGCTGGATCAACGAATACCACGTCGAGGTGTTCCGCCGCCTGAGCCCGCTGCTCGAGGGCGAGGATCTCGCCTGGCTGGAGCAGGCAACCAGCCTCATCTGATGACACAGGGCCTGCGGGCCCTGTTTTTTTATCGCCCCTTTTGACCTGTATCAACACCCCGAACGAGCAGGTCAGGAGAATGGCGGCCATGAAAAGTCATCACGCCAGCCCAGCCCGGGGCTCACACGCCGCAGCCAGCAAAAAGGCGAGTGACCACCCCAGACTCATGCGCGAGCAGCAGACGGTCAGCGCCATGATCCGCCTCTACTGCCAGCACCATCATCAGGATCCCCACTGCCGCCACTGTCGCCAGCTGCGGGATTTCGCCCATCAGCGCCTTCGTCGCTGCCGTTACAACCATGGCAACAAACCCACCTGCGCCAACTGCACGATCCACTGCTACGCCCCGGCGATGCGCAAAGAGATCCAGCAGGTGATGAAGTGGAGCGGCCCGCGCATGTTGCTGCGCCACCCCTGGCTCACCCTCCGTCATCTGCTCGATGGCTTGCGCAAAGCCCCCAAACAGCCCCAGAGCCGGCCCCTGCCACCATAACCGCCAATCCCTTGCATCCGGCAGGGGATGACCACTACCCTATGACTCCTTTTCTGCCGTTGACCCAACCGTCAGCGGCGTTGCTGATCCGCTTGCTGCCGATGGAGTCCTGATGCACCACAACCCGCCCCTGCTACGCCCCGCCACCCACCATGACATGCACGCCATCTGGCAGATCGATGCCAAGGTGTTTGGCGACGATGTCTATCCCGCCTTCTTCTTCCGTCAGGCGATGGATTTGTGGCCCGAGCTGCTGTTGGTGGCCGAATACGAGGGGCAGCTGGTGGGTTATGTGCTGGGGGGATTCGGTCAGGAGCGGTCGCAAGGCTGGGTGCTCTCGCTGGCGGTGCTGCCCGAGGCGCGCGGTTTCGGCCTGGCCGAGCGAATGATGCGCCAGATGGAGGCCAACCAGCAGGCGCTGCAGATCAGCGAACTGCGGCTCACGGTCGATCCGGTCAATCCGGCCCAGCGCCTCTACTACCGGCTCGGTTACACATTGCAGGCGGAGGTCGCCGACTATTTCGGCCCCGGAGAAGACCGTCTGCTACTGGTCAAAACTCTCTCCGGTACAGCTGCGATTCAAGGACAAAACCGGTTACAGAACGCATAATTGGTTACATTTTGCCGATTTCATGTGTGACGGGGTTGGAGTAGAGTTCACTCATCAACCGGATTGTTCAAATTACGTGCAGCCCAGGAGGCCCACCATGTTGAAGCGTATGACCCTTATTGCCCTGCTGGCAGCGACCACCATCACCGGATGCGCCAACAGCGACGTTTACTCCGGCGATGTCTACACCAAAGACCGCGCCAAACAGGTGCAGACTGTCAGCTACGGCACCATCATCTCCACCCGCCCGGTGAAGATCCAGGCCGATGAGAACTCACTGGTGGGCACCATTGGCGGCGCCGTGGTCGGCGGCCTGCTCGGTAGCACCATTGGTGGTGGCCGGGGCAGCGATATCGCCGCCGCCGGTGGTGCCATCGCCGGTGCAGCGGCAGGCAACGCCATCGGCAACAAGGTGAATCAGGTCGACGGCGTCGAGCTGGAGATCAAGAAAGAGAGCGGCGAAGCCATCGTGGTGGTGCAGAAAGCCAGCCCCACCTTCGTACCGGGCGCGCGGGTGCGCATGACCCAGGGCAATGGCAGCATCAACGTGGCCGTCGTGAACTAAGCGTGTGAACTCAGTTTTTGCCACGCTCGAGTTATAAAAAAACCGCCGGAACCGGCGGTTTTTTGTTGTCTGACGTTCGGGATTACATGCTGTAAGCCTTCTCGCCGTGGGAGGTGACATCCAGCCCTTCCCGCTCGGCATCGCCGTTCACCCGCAGCCCCACCAGCATGTCGACCGCCTTGAAGGCAATCGCCGCCACGGCACCGGACCAGAGGATGGTGACACCGACCCCGATGGCCTGGATCTTCACCTGAGTCAGGATGGAGTAGCCCTCGGCCACCTGATTGGTGACATAGTCCCACACCCCGGTGCCGCCCAGATCCGGGCTGGCAAAGACGCCGGTCAGCAGGGCACCGAGAATGCCGCACACCCCGTGCACGCCAAACACGTCCAGACTGTCATCGGCCCCCAGCAGGCGCTTGAGACCGTGGACACCCCACAGACCCGCCACGCCACTGATCAGGCCCATAATCAGACCACCGCCCACTCCGACGAAACCGGCTGCCGGGGTGATCACCACCAGACCGGATACTGCGCCAGAGGCCGCGCCCAGCAGGGAAGGACGGCCTTTCATCACCCACTCGGCCAAGGTCCAGGAAAGCGCGGCCGCAGCCGGAGCCACCCAGGTGTTGATAAAGGCGAGTGCGGCGATACCGTTGGCTTCCAGTGCGGAGCCGGCGTTGAAACCGAACCAGCCAAACCAGAGCAGGGAGGCGCCGATCATGGTCATGGTCAGGCTGTGCGGGGTCATGGGATCACGACCGTAGCCCAGACGCTTGCCCACCAGATAGGCCCCCACCAGACCCGCCACGGCGGCGTTGATGTGCACTACGGTGCCGCCGGCGAAGTCCAGCGCACCATGCTGGAACAGATAACCGGCAGTGGCGGTCGCGGTTGCGGCAGCCTCGGCGCTGGTATAGGCATCCGGACCCGCCCAGTACCACACCATGTGAGCCAGCGGGATGTAGGCGAAGGTGAACCAGATCACCGAGAAGAGCAGCACGGCGGCGAACTTGATGCGCTCGGCAAACGCCCCCACGATAAGGCCGCAGGTGATGGCGGCAAAGGCCCCCTGGAACACCACATAGATCAGCTCGCTGATCCCGACACCCTTGCTGAAGGTGGCGGCGATGGAGTCAGGCGTCACCCCCTTGAGCAGCACCTTGCTGAAGGAGCCGTAGAAATTGCCCCCCTCGGTAAAGGCCAGCGAATAGCCGTAGATCACCCAGAGCACGCAGATGAGGCAGAACAGGGTAAAGACCTGCATCAGCACACTCAGCATGTTTTTGGCCCGCACCAGACCACCGTAGAAGAGGGCCAGACCGGGGATCGACATCAGGATCACCAGCGCCGCCGAGAGCAGCATCCAGGTGTTGTCACCCTTGTTGATTGTCACGGCGGCAACCGGTGCCACCGCAGCCTGAACCTGAGCGACCTCTTCGGCCCAACTTGGGGTAACCAGCAAGGCAGGCAACATCGTCAGACCTGCCATCATCCATTTTTTGACCATAGAGCACTCTCCTTCCCTGTCGTACCGGTACGAGACCGGCTCCGTTTCCCTGATTGAATCTGTGGCGAGCCGCAAGGTGTTGCAGCAACCCGCCAGAATCACACCCGTGCCCGGCACGGGGATATCTCTTGCTACCGCCTCATCACTGCGTCTGCCGCCGATGACCGCAAGAGACCGTCTGACAGATAAAAAGCATAAAGCGGGCCATAAATTTAAATCCTTTAAAATCATAAAATTAACTATCGACGAAACCCTGTTTGCACCAACATGGCGCACTGGCTGCGCCAACCCGCCCTGGGCCGCCCTGTCACAGGGCAGGCGATAACGTGCGCACCAGAAGTGCGCAAACCCGGAGCCAGCCCACAAGCTGACATCATCGATATCGCCTGCTGCGGGCCCGCTCGTTTACACTGACAGACCAGCCGCTTCCTGTTATCCGAGCACGGCATACCATTACGCAGCCCCTTGTTTGCAAGGTGATGGCAGGCCCAATCCGAGGAACACCATGCAGTTCGATCGTCTCGACATCAGACTCTCCCACTACCGCCATCTCGACCGGGAGCATCGTGCCCACATCACGCTGCTGGGGGGATTGATGCTGGTCATCATGGTCCTTCATCTGTTGCTGCTGCCCCATTTCCCGTTCGCTCGCCTTCATGTCATCAGCTTTGGCTTCGAGGGGATCAACTGGCTGACCATGCTGTTCCTGTTCTGGGTGGTGCAGTGCGCCCCTCTGCCCACCAGAACCTATCGCCTGCTCTGCTACGGCCTGATGTTGTGGATCATGGGGGCCACCGCCGACATCATGGACGAGTTGGTCGCCCAACCACTCTGGATCGCTATCTATGCCGAGGATCTGCTGCGCTCCAGCGGCATCCTGCTCAGCAGCATCGGCATCCTGAGCACCATGCACCACCTCTTTCACGTCAACGCTCAGCTCAGACAACAGGCGCTGTTTGACGATCTGACCCGGCTGCCAAACCGGCGCTACTTTCATCAGCAGCTGTTTCTGGAGCAGGGCGAGAGCCAGGGGCTCATTCTGCTGGATCTCGATCACTTCAAGGTGATCAATGACAACTACGGTCACGATATCGGGGATCGGGTGTTGCTGCAGTTTGGCGAGCTGTTGCAGCAGCACTGCCCGCCCGGGGCGCTGGCGGCCCGCATTGGCGGAGAGGAGTTTGCCCTGCTGCTGCCCGAAGCAAACGAAGCCCGATTACAGCAACTGGCCAACACCCTGCTGACGGCGACCCGCGCCATCGCCCCCGACCCGGCCCATCCCCTGACAGTCAGCCTGGGAGTAGGGGTCCGCGAGCCCAAGGAGTCGGCAGTCTCGCTGTTCAAGCGGGCGGATCAGGCGCTCTATGGCGCCAAGGAGGCGGGCAGAAATTGCGCCGTATGGGCAACCCCGGTCAATCACGGGACGTGAGCATCTGCCGGAGCAATGATGAGCACTGCAGCAAACATCCAGACAAAATGGGCCAGACGGCCCCTTTTTCCTGCATGAAATTGTGGCGGCTTAAAAGCGGAAGGTCAGACCGATATTGGCCTGCCACTGGGTCACCAGCTCGCCCCGTACCTTGAACACGCACTGCTCCGGGTTGCAGAGAAACTGGCTGCTGTCGTTGACCAGTGAGCCATAACCGCGCACCTCGGCACGCAGCGCCAGATGCTCGGCGAGGCGCGGTTGCACCCCGAGCGCCAGCGACATGGAGGGGGTCACCTCGCTGTCGTAGGCGGCGAAACGGGTCACCCCGATCCCGGCACCGATATAAGGTGCCATCAGGTTGTCAGAGAGGGTCAGCGCACCGGCAAAGTGCAGGGTATCGACCGTCAGGCGATCCGGCTGGTCGGGGGAGAGGGTGGTGGACTGGTGGCTATAGAGCAGTTCGATCATGCCGGGATCATCCACCTCCTTGCTGATAAAGAGGCCCCAACTGCCGGAGCTCTGCCCCTGCAGTGAATCGAGCGAGGCAGAAAGCGGCACCGGCTGCACCTCGTCGCTCTTCTCGAAGTCGATGGACGAGCTGTAGCCGAAAAACGGCGTCACCTGCCAACCGGATGTGGCCGCGCCCTCGGCACTCCAGACCTGCCCGAATGGCAGCAGCAGCCCCATTATCACGATCCTTGCTCTCTTCATCATCGATCCCTGAACTCAATGTGATTGTTCAAAGAGCATACCAGAGTCATCCTGCTCCAATCCTGGATGGCGGCTGTACCGGTTCGATTTCATGGCGGTGATCACACTCACCGGTTGCGCTGCAGGCCAGCACCACTGCCGCCGCTATGCGGCACCTACCACCATTCATCGACGGTTAACCTCTGCCACGTATGCTGGCGCCAAATCGGGTCATCGGGGCCCGTTATTACCACTCAGAAGGACATCAGGGAATGGTTGCCGCGCAACTCAACGACCCCAAAACCACCCTCGCGGATACCCTGCGGGCCACCGCGCATGCCATCGAAGAGAGCCATATCAGCCTGCGCCAGATGCTCGCACTGGTGGGTGAACAGGGCATGCTGCTGTTTTGCGTGCTGCTCACCGTCCCCTTCCTGCTGCCGGTCTCCATCCCCGGCGTCAGCACCCCGTTTGGCCTGCTGATCCTCTTTATCGGCATCGGCATCACCCTCAACCGGGTGCCCTGGCTGCCCGCCATGCTGATGGAGCGCCGCTTCGCCGCCGACCAGCTCAAGCCGACCTTGCACAAGGGGGCGGATCTGCTGGCACGGGTCGATCGCGTGATCCGCCCGCGTCTGCTGTTGCTGACCGGCAGCAACACGGTCAACCGCTGCAACGGCCTGCTGATCATGCTGGCCGCCCTGCTGCTGATGTTGCCCCTGGGCGCCATCCCGTTTACCAATGCCATGCCTGCCTGGGCCATCCTGCTGCTTGCCACCGGCATGTTGCAGCGGGACGGCCTGTTCGTCGCCAGCGGCTACCTGCTGGTGAGCGCGACTCTGGTCTGGTTCAGCGTGCTGGCCATCGGCTTGCTGATGGCGGGCCAGAGCGCCACCGGCCTGCTCGGCTAACCCCGATGCACAGAAAAAGGGCGACCAGATGGTCGCCCTTTTTGATTTGTGCGGGATACCGCCCGGTCAAAGCAGATCGTAGATAAGGGCCGAGATGGCAAGCAGCCCCATCACCAACACAAAAAGGGTACTCGGCCCGCGATAACGCTTGAGTGCGGGCAAGCGATAGATGGAGCAGGCCGGCAGCAGAAACAGGATCACCGCGATCAGCGGGCCACTGACGCGCTCGATGATGTCGAGCACATTGGGGTTCAGATAGGTGATGACGGCAGTCACCATAAACAGGATCACCGACGACACCCGGGCGATGGTCGACTCCCTGAGGGAGAGCCCCAGCCCCTGACAGGCACCGCTCACCATGCTCACCGTCCCCTCACTCACCCCCATGGAAGTGCCGAGGAAGGATTTGGACATGGCCAGAATGGCGATGAGCGGCCCCACATAGGCGATCAGCGGGTTGGAGAACTTGTTCGCCAGCGCCGACAGCACCGAGATATTGTCGGTACGGGCCAGCGCCATCTCGGCCTGACTCAGGCTCATCACGCAGCTCACCACGAAAAAGAGCACGCTGCCGCAAATCAGCATGCTGCTGCACTTGATGATCCGCTTGGCGCGCCGATCGGCACTCTCCTGACAACGCTTCTTCTGCGCCGCACTGAAGGAGGAAATAATGGGCGCATGGCTAAAGGAGAACACCATCACCGGCACGATCAGCCAGAGGGATTTCCAGAATGCCGGATCACGCCAGTCCACCGCCTGACTTTCGGAAAAATAGGAGAGGCTCCACTGGGGCAACAGATAGATGGAGAGGCCAATCAGAAAGGCGACCATCGGCAGGTAACTGTTCACCCAGATGGCATTGACAGGAAAAAGTGAGACGATCATCCCTTGATCCACTGTTGCCCCTTGCCT
>NZ_JAPDBM010000077.1:0-20564 GCF_027705265.1 Aeromonas sp. QDB11
TCAGGCAAGGGGCAACAGTGGATCAAGGGATGATCGTCTCACTTTTTCCTGTCAATGCCATCTGGGTGAACAGTTACGATACAATCAGCTCTGGCGTTAAACACTCCTGCAGACTCACACCGCCGTGATTGTAGTAATCCCCTGCCTGGAACAAACTGATCCCGGGGGCCATCACTACTCGTACTGCGGGGTTCCAATGCCAGGGGCATTGCAGGTAGTCACTCTGGCCATTACCTTTCAAAATGGCGCAGCGTGGCGTGCGCAGTTCTGTCATGTGTTTGGTCAGCTCTGCTTTAGGTAGCTTCTCTGGGCTCCATAACCAGCCATGGTCGGTCACCACATGCACCCTGGTCCAACCGGCATCCAACAGACTCACAATCCGCTCAACCACCCCCTTTAAGGCATGATCGATAAATCTCGGCAGGCTCTGCTGACGCTCGTGCCCAAGATTATCCAGATCACCACACTGCACCCAAGCCTTACCTTGTTCTGGCTCACCACAGTCGTGCCCTTCCAGATATTGCCAACCCGCTTGGGCTAGCCCTTTCTTGAAATGATGGCTCGAGAAATCAGCACCACTTTCGGCAAATTGCGGGACAAATTTGTCGCTTTCCAGATCCCCGGTTAATAAAGGGCTAAGGGGGGTCACTGCCGCTTTCGCTGTCGCCGTCAGACTAGGGAGTGCGCTCCAGCGGGTTTTCAAGCTTGCATGAAGGTTAGCCTGCGCCAAAAGATGCATAAGACGATGGCCCATATCAAGACGCAACCCATCGACAAAAAAGAGTATGGTACTGGCCCCCTGGTATGCTCCAACAGGCTCTTGCACCCCCTGGCCACCCGGATAACCCTGGCTCTTCACCAAGAGCTGGAAGTGCAGGGTCACCGCTTCCAACCAAGGGGTATAGAGTTTACCAAGCAGTGCTGCGGCTACCTGCTCCATAGCGCTATCGCTCGCCAAGGCCATCACTTGCAGGGCAAGATCATCGGTCTGCCATACCTTCTCCTGGTAATAGCGGGCCATGGTCTCGATATCCGGCCCACCTAATGGTTGACGAGTCAGTTCACTTAACTGGCTTAATGGATCAAGCAACATCGCCCAGGGTGAGAGCCCGAGCCCGGCCCACAACCACTCACGCCGGGCTGCATGCTCAACGTTAAGCGACGTCAGGCGGGTACGAATGGTTGCTACCTCCTCGTTAACCAAGGCGGTGAACGTCTGCGCCAGCCGTTGCTCTTCATGCTGATTGCAAAAGGGATATCGGGCTGGCTCAGAGAGCAATTCGCTGGGCTGCACCTGATGCAGTGACTTAATCAATGAAGAGTGGTGTGCGGCGGTGTCGCTAAAACGCTCCCACACCGCTTGCCAAGATCCCTGTGCATCACACAGCAGCGGTAACAACGAGGCGATCTCAGCGTTGACAGGATCAATACCAAACGCATCTTGGCTCTGACCACAGAACCGCTGCCAGCGGTTGCTCTGTTGCCACTCCTTTTGGATAGCCTCAGGCTCATTGAGCCAAGCCAGCATATTGCGGATCGGGTCGCCCCCCGCCAACGCATAGAGATCGCTGGTTTCTAACCGTTTTCCCTGCAAACTGGCGGCCTGGGCTTCCAGCAGATCAGGCAACACCTCAAGCAACGCTTGCTGGGTTTTACAATCTTTGGCGACATCAAGCTGCAACCCCACTTTGGGATTACTTAAAAAAGAGCCGACGCTCCAATCCCGACCGGCAGTGTTATAGGCCCACCAGCAGCCGCGATACTGCAACTCGGCAAGGGGTTGCAGGGCAAGCGAGCATTGGTCGATAGCACGCAGATCTTTGCGACTAACGCCGGGCAGATAGAGGATCGGGATTGTATCAGTAGGCAGGGATTGCTCTGGTGCAGTACCAGCAATCATGCACTTTAGCCAAATGGCAGGGCCGGTGCGTTCGGCGGGTCGATACTCCCCCAGCTCGAGCAGCTCGGGTAAATAGCGCTTGATAATCGGCATGGCAGCTTGCCACTGCCGGGTTTCATCGGTCCAGAGCACCACTGCGGGCGGTACCTGCACCTGAGAGTTATAACACGCGCTGTCGCGCAATTGAGTAACCAGATAGTCGATAACTTGCATGGAATTCTCGATTCTGTTTCGCGCCTTAAGGCTTTAGTCAACCCATGGCGGCTCAGCTCGCCATGAACAAAGGGAGAGTGGCGTCCTATCTTCCTCACTGACATTCAAACTAATGTACGACAGCAAAGGCTGCTTACTAATTCAAATTCCAATTTTGTTTACAGACGTTCACGAGCATTTTTTGCCGATTGTCAACTATATCAGGCGTCCACTGGGTCTCTCTCAAAACCTGTGAGGTAAGAACATAAGAACTCACTCCCGATCTGCCGGTGAAATAACTGGCTTTCTTTTTTTCAAAATTGTAATTTGATGCAGCAGAGTTCTTTGCTCTTGTTAATGGAACCAAGTTACCTAGCTTATGCAACCAATACTCACGCTCAAATGATGTCGGCCACCAACTCTCCCACTCTGAACCCGAAGCTACCGTTTGTGGCAAGACGTGTTCAATAGTCAGCACGTTATAGTTATAACTCGCAGCGCCATCACTCAAGAAAGAGTCCAACCGCAGTAACAAATAGTTTCTTCTTTTCGCGGTCAGAAAGTAAACATCACTGTTTATTACCTCTGCAAAGCTACGCTTCTCAGCAGCTTTTAGTTTTATGCTCTCAATGACTGGGCCGTTACGCTGCTCGATCTCATTTAAGACCTCAGCATAACGTTCAATTCGCTGGTTGATATTGGCAGCTGTGATATGCATTTGAGCTGCAAGACACTCCAAATCTCGAATGAATGTCAAAGTGGCCCCATGATCATCACCATATCGCTCTAAATAGCTTATGGCAACAGGCAACCAATCTGCGTTATCAATGCGATTTAACCAGTTGAACAGCGAATTAATTTCTCCAGCATTATGACTTGATTCATAGCAGGAAAACTTGGCCTTTATATATGCCTGAGCATAAGGCTCGATGACATCATCGATTAATGATTCCGCTGATAATGATTTTGATAAAACATGTTCCTTAAACTCTTCGAGCAAAGAGCGTTTTGCCTTGCTCTTGGCGTAGATCATTCGAATAAAACCAAGCAGATCATTGAGTCCATCGCGGCCGGTATCAACTTCAATTTCCTCCCATCGGTCATTGAAGCTATCTCTTTTTGACTCAGATATCTTACCTATTGCCTCAGCTTTGATGATGTCACTAGGCAGTAAATCGAGACCTCGATTGTTCAGCACGGAAAAGACCCGAAATGCAGATTGTTGACTTGGCGTTGATACAACAACCAAAAAGCAACGTGTCATTAAAAATATGCCGAAACCTAGTAGTTGCTCTTGGGTCACAAAGTTATTTTTCAACCGATTTAGTAACAGTGCAGAGTTATTTTTAATGTGCTTTTGTGACTCATTTTCTAACGCTGCATCAGGTTTAGCGGCTAAGGCATCAAAATTGAGACTTTGCACTGTCTCGGTGAAAAAGTCCTTATCTCGAGGGCGAAGCTTCAATCGAGGTTTGGCTTCAATGCCTTGCAGGCGCTTACCAGGCTCCATGACATAGGTCAGGCACTCATCACGATCGCTGCCGCTTAACAGCGAGGTCAATGCTGCAATGAAGATCGTCAGCGTTGTTAACCGCTGTTGACCATCGATGACATAAGAGTGGGGGTGATTCTCTTCTTTGATGAGGACGATACTACCCAGGAAATAGCTATCCTCGCGCTCATTCTGATAAAAATCATAAAGATCATCAAACAGTTCGCCAGCTTGTTCCGTCGTCCAGGCATAGGGCCGCTGATAAGGCGGAATTTCATAGTGAAAATCCGAGCTAAAAATTTTGCTCAATGGATATTCAGCGCCTGTGATTTTTTTAGACATATATCCAATCCATCCTTAGATTTTTTTTCAGCGGCTTGTTGTCTCGCATCACGCTTTTCGGCGAGCGACAAGTGGTGATCGTTAATACGCGCGCCCTCTTTTTCACCATATTGCAGGCCCAGAGTGTACCAAGGGGCTGAGGCGACGTCGTTACCGCGATCCTTGTTCCAGTTGATATTCGGCTTAAAGCGCAGGATACCGGCGCCTTTTTTGCCGACATCGGCCGCTTTGAGGAAGGGACGGATATTGAGGCGCACCCCATCATTAAGGTCCGGCTCCCAACCGATGGGTTGTTCGGCTAGGGTCTTCCAGCGCACAAAGATATCGAGCCCCTTTTCACCGGCCAAGATGGCCTCGAGGCGCTGTTGCAGGTTTTTGGCGGCGGTGAGGCGCTCTTCGGCGCCATCGCGCGCTTCTTTTACCCCTTGCTCCTGAATACGGATCCAGTCACCCAGGTAGGTGTAGATCAGGCGCTCTAAGCCGGAGCGATCGAGCTTGTGATAGTTGACCAGGGCGGAGAAGCCATCTTTTAGGCCGTCCCAGATATGCCAGATAAAGGGTCTATGTTGGAACAGTTTGCAGTGCTGCTCGAAGAACTTATCGCGCAGCCAAAGCTCCAGGCTCTTGCTACCTACGGCAGTCAGCAGCTTATCCAGGGCACCGTTTTTCCAGTCATCCTCGTAGGCCGCCACCAACAATTTTTCCAATCGGGTATGGGCCGGAGCTTCACCGCGCACAGCTGGGAGGCAGACGATACCATCTTCATCGGCAAAGGCGTTAAGCTTGGCTACCTCATCGACCAGCTGACGCTGCTCATCGGCCAGCTCCATCTCTTCGCCCAGCTCGGCGGGCCACTGATAACCCAGCAGCCGCGCTACCGCCACCTGCAGCACGGTATCATCAAAGCGCACCGGCCCCTCTTTGGTCCATTTGCTGGCTTCGTCCCACACGACTGAGGCGCAGGGGTGGCCGTGGAAGATCCATTGGGTTGGATCATTCGTGTAGGGCTTTGGTAGGCCATTTGGATAGTCTGAGTTTGCAACCTGCTTCCATTGTTCTAAATCAAATGGAACCTTTAACAAGGTGGCATTTGTTACATTTAATTTTTGATCTATCCTCCTCACATTCTCATTGTATTCATCAGAAGAGCAATAGGCCCACAATGAGGCTAGATGTTCTTTGTTTTTTGCAAAAATGACATTTACATTCCCATCAAATTTTTCCCCACAAAAATATGATGCTTTAAGGCTTCTCATTTGATTTATAGCAACACCATATTCCCCCCAAGCCTTATTTCCGGACTCATGCATATCATGAAGCATATCACGCCGCTCTGCAGCAAACGCATGTAAACGCCCAACGCCATTTTCCCACAGAATAACCTCATGCATTCCACCGAAAGAATTTAAAGCATTATTGCTATTTCGATAAAAATCCCACTTATCAGAGAAAGCAGACAATTCCCAGAACAGGCGAATAAACAACTCTTTCTCACCAGTACGTATGCCCTGGTAACACTCGCAAAAGTCTTTTAATAATGGATGTGATGAAACCTGACTATCAAGACTAATTCTGGAATCAGGATTCATCAGTTGGCCCATCTGACTGATTGGCTTGATAATTATTGAACAAAGAGCCTGACTCTTCTCCATAGCAGTCTTCAGTTCTGCAACATCCATCCCACGAAGTAAAGCCTCTTTAGGTGCCACACCTTTGCTGAGGGTAATTAATGCGACAAAGGCCCCTGCTGCGGAAGCGGATTCAAAACCCTTTTCGCCAAGACGAGCCAATAGATTCCAGGTCTGCTCGGTTAATAGCGTTTCGCGGAATTTCTTATAACTGGTCAAAAATAACCAGTTTTGCGGCAAGACAATGGTTGAACTGCCACCCTGAGGGTTAAAGTCCAGGCAACGCTCTAAAAAGACGGTGGCCAGATCGGCTTTGGCTTCCGGGTAGTAGTTTTCACAAAAATCCTGCAGCACGGCGCACTGCTTACCGCGCCCCAGATAGGGGACATTGGTGGCCACCAGATGATAACGACCGGCCAGCAGCTTGGCGGCCATGGCCAAGCCTTGAGCGGCCACTTGTGTCTCTTGGCTCTCGTCGTCACTCTTGGCTGCATTCTGCGCCTGCGCATCGAGCAGTTGCTGCCAGGGGGCCGGAGCACCTTGGGCCTTGCCTTCATAGGGGGCACGCTGGATATCGATCAGACTCCCCAGCACGGGGGCGTCCTTAAACTGGCGTTTTAGCCAGCTAAGCGCGCTCTCCAGCTGCGGGTTTTGCTTGGCCAGTTGCTGCCATTCCAGGCTTGCCGCCTCGACATCTTGGCCGGAGCAGGCCAGCTGCAAAGCAGGCAGAGGGCGATAGCCACCGGCATCGGGGAAGCGCCAGGCTTCCAGCGCCAGGGCAAAGGCGGCAATCTCGATGCAGCGGCCATCGAGCTCCAAGCCATGCAGGTTTTGGGAGAGCACCCGCTCAATGGCGGTGCGGGCATCGATGCTTTCTAGGTGCATCCGCATCGGCACCAGCATCAGAAACAGCGCCACTAAAAAGTGGCCGGAACCGCAGCACGGATCCAGGGCTTTTAGTTCACTGATCTCGGAGGGCCAAGCGTCATACCAGCCGCCGGCCGGTTGCCAGCGCTCACCTTGTGCATCGCTGACTTTGACAAAGCGCAGGTAAGAGAGCGGCACGCCGTCGATGGCGGCGCGCTCGCGCAGCTCTTGCTCGCTGCTGGCATGACGCAGGTGATCTTGCGTTAACCGGCGCTTGGCCCACCAGGCACCCAGGGCGTTATCCAAGAGGAATGAGACCATATAGGGCTCGGTAAAGAGCTGAGTGACCGGGCTCAGCTCATCAGCCCCGATGGGCACGCCGGACTTGTTGACCTCGTCCTTGCGCTTGCTCTGCCAGAACTGATAGCACCAACCCAGGCTGTCTTGTGCCTCGAACACCGCCGGTGACAGGGCCATGATCAAGCCTTCGAGGGTGCGCTGATGGTTGATGGGCAGGCGCACCGCCAGCACCGGGGAATCCACCCGAAATACCTGGGGTAACATTTTGGCTGCCAAGTGCCCTGCCAGCTCCCAGGCGCTGGCGCAATCGGTCTCTTCTTCTAACAGCTCTGCGCACTCATCCAGGGTGACCGGGGTATAAGCGTCATACATCAACAGGTTGTTTTGCTCCAGAAAACGGGCAAACAGCATGCGGTGCCACTGCTCGTAGGCCATCTCGGCCAGCAGGTGAGCTGTCTCTTGCTTGCCATTATCGTGAAGCGGGTCGCCCAGTTGGCGAGCGTGGGCTCGCAGGCGGTTACGCAGCTTGCGCTGAGCGTCGTTCAGAAAGGCAGGCACTGTGGCATCAGCCACCCCTAAGCGCTCAATCTCTTCCCGGCAGGCGGTTTCAACTACCTCACGGGCAGCAAGGACGGTGCTTTCCAGCTGGTTTCTTAAAGTCTTATCCAGGGCTTGTCTCATGGTGTGGTCTTATGCCTTTTGTCGGTCAGGCTAGATAGGGGCGACTCGCTCCCCTCTCTTTGCCTTACTGGGCCTGAATCTGGGCCCTTAAATAGAATGCGGATATTCGGTTAAACAGCGCAGCGGCGAAATAAAGGTGCCGCTGCGCTGTTTATTTTGGCGATCTTGCGTTGCTCACTAGCTAACGCGTACCGGGTTACCTTGGGCCAGTTCGCTGCGCACCTGATCTTCTACCTGGGCCAGCCAGGCTTTCAGATCTTGTTCTGATTCAATTAGCGGCTTTGGCAGCGAGATATGACGCACCTTGGGTTTGAGTAGGGTGACTGCATCGCTCAGGGCCTTATCAAAATAAGAGGTCAAGGCTGAAATTCGATCGTTCCACCCCTGCCAGGAGCAGTTATCCAGGCTCTGTTGCACCTCGTGCAAGCTACCCAGTTTGAGTGCTGGCAACTTGGCAATGCCATGCTTGGTGAGCAGTTGGCTCTGTTGATCGCCAGCGAGCTTGGCCCAACTGGGGTCACTGTCGAGTTCGCGGTAGCAGGCCTGGTACTCCTGCTCATAGCGGTCACAGTGCGCCATGATGGTATTACGCAACGCATCAATGGCTTTGTTGATCAGTGGCTGCACCGGCGAGGGGCTTTGCAACAGGGTACGACCGGCACGCAGGGCCTCGCATTCTTGATTGAGCTCAGCAAACACCGCCAGTTCACGGCAGTAGGGCAGCAGACCTTGCAGGTTGTCCCACTGCTCTTTGCGCTCGGCTACCAGCTCTAGCTGCGCTTTCCAGCTCTCGTATTCGGCTTGCAACGCCTCTTTGCCTTCAAAGGCGGCGAGCAGTTGATCATTACCCGAAAGAATGAGCAGCTCATCGAGTCGCTGGGTTGAGGGGGGCAGTGGCAAGGGAGCCTCGCCCCCGAGACGGCGAGCCAGCGCCTTGGCCTGTTGTAATGCGTCGGCAAGCTTGCTGCTCTCCTCTCCGGCATTACAACTCACCCCCAAGCTGTTGATCAGACTGCGCACCTTGATCAGTTGCACCTTGCCGATGGTGGCCGTTTCGGGGCGGAAATGGGTCGGGCCGACCTGAGCGCGCTCCAGGCTGCGCGCATCGGTGGCATTGAGTTTGGCATCGCTGGCTTTAAGTACACCCGCTGCCAACATGGCAAAGAGTGCGCCATCGATAGCATCGCGGGACCAGCCGTAAGGGGCTTTACCAAAGTGTTCGCGCACTTCACTACCGGTTTTCATCACTCCGATAAACTTTCTGATCTCACGGCAAACCGGGTGGTTTTGCGCCTCCCCCTGGTGGCCAATTGCCTCTAGCGCATCGGCATCTCCCTGGCTGGCACGGGTGTATACCTTGGCCCACTCCTTGTGATCGGCCATATCGAAGTTGCGATAGAGGCGCACGCTGGCCGTTTCTGCTCCGGCTTGCAGTTGCGCCACCAAGGTATCGCCCCCCACTTCACTGCCACCGGAGAGGCGTAGCCACATCATCCCTTCCATCTCAGCAGTCAGGCGTTTTACCTCGGCTTCGGCATTACGCTGGCTCGACATCATGGCGGCACGGGCCTCTTTGCCCGCTTCGGTCATCACCGCATTTTGTTTGACATCCAGGGTCATGGTGGCCGCCTGCTTCTCAACGATGGCTGCGTTCAGGGTGCTTTTGCGATCAGAGGGGATATAAAGGTAAAGGGTGCCATTATCTGCGCTATCGGCGCGCGCCAGCTCTTGGATCTGCCGCTCTGGCAAGGCCGGTGCCCAGACGTAGAGCTTCTCTTGTGCATCTTTAGGCAACTCATCATCGAACGCGACATTCAGGGTACGCCCCTCTGCCACCTGGCCTTGGGTAAGGCGCACTTGACTAACCAACTTGCGCACTATGGTGTGCACCAGTTGATTGCGCAGGCCATCGAGTCGAGCCGGATCGGCACGCAGCTCCGCTTGCTGCTGGCGATACATGTCATACCAAGCCTGGCTCTCGGCCGTTTGCAGGCGATACTCAATGCCACTTGCAGACTGCACCGCCATGATCAGCGAAGCTTTTTCCAACGCCTGCAGCGCCGCATTGACTCGTGGCCGCAGGTCATGCTTCTCGTTCTCCAAATCTTCGATCAGCAAGTCAGCCAGGGTTTCTGCACTGGCGTGAATGCCGTAGTCAATTTCGCTCGGCAATTTGCTGACCATCAGGATGAGGGAGAGGATCCGTCCCTGCAGGATCTCTTCGGGCGAGCCATCTTTGAACTTGCCAATCTCGGCATAGATCTCTTGCCCCACCACCCCGCTATTGACCAGATCGTTGACGATTTGATCGTAAATAAAATCGGCCGGGATAAGACAGCCAAGCGGCTTTTCTGCACCGTAACGGGTTGCCTCATGGGTGATGCGGAGTTGGTTACGCAGCTGTGAGCCGGTGCCGGTTTTATCCAGGGCTGGCAGCAACTTTTCCCAGAAACGGCGACGCACCGGCAGCAACGGATAGTCGGCCACCATCCACTGTTCGTCATCCCGTTGATGTTCAAACTTGGAGCCCCGCAGATGGCGGCTGATCTCGCCCAGGTTTTTCTGGATAAGATCCTCGACTGCACCCTTGGCACTCTCTTTTTTCTGCAGGATCACTTTGCGGATCACTGCATCCACATCGGTATCGGCCAGTTGTACTGTGACCACAAAGCGGCCCATCAGGCGTTGCAGGTTAGGGGTGTCACTTAGCGCACTTTGCCCGGTGGCAACAAACAGCAGGCGTGATTTAAAGCGGCTCGCCTTGCAGCAGGTTTCAATCACCTCTTGCACATCAAAGGCGCGGTCTTCATCTCCGCCCACATACTGCTGCACCTCATCAAGCACGATCAGCGTGAGCGGCAGCTGACCATTGCGCTCCAGGGCATCCATGACTGCATCGACCATCTCGTCGTTGGTGATGTCTTTGACCTCTGGGAACTGTGCACGCAGTACCTTGGACATGTCTGGCGCGTTAGTGGCCAAATCAGCGAAATGGGGCAACAGTGCCTGAGCCATTACAGGAGAGACGTAGAGATTACGCAGCTCTCTTTGCCAAGGGTCTTGATCTGCTGCTGCTTTGCCATGCAGTCTGACGTACTGTTGCACAGCATCGAGTACCCCTTGAGATTTCAACCACATCACAAAACGGGCTAGATGGTATTGCTCTGGTAATCCCACCGACTTGAAGATGATAGAGAGAAATGCCAGGCGCACATTGCCACGCTTGCCCGCGCCCAAGGTGCCCGAAGCGGCATGTAAGCCCTGATACTGGTGGGAAAACTGAGTAAGCTTGGCAAACTGCTCGCGAATACCTGCAGGGAGATCGGCCAGGCTCAAGGGATCGGCACCATCAGAGAAGCGTTGATTGGTCCAGAAGGTGCGTAGCATCTTGGCCAAGTGAGATTTACCCGATCCGTAGAAACCGCTGATCCAAACCCCTGACTGCTCAACCTTGGCTTCTAGCTTACTCAGATAGGCCGCTAGAATTTTCTGCATGCCCGCCTCATAGGCGCCATCACAGACAAAGGTTTTCAGTTCGTAGCGCAGGGTCGCGAAGGACTCGGCACTCTGATCATCGTTGACCACAGCCACACCGTTGTTGGCCAACTCAGATTGCAGCGGATCGTTGCTGTAAATCTCTCTATTTAGCATCCCGTAATTCCTTGTTGTTATTCGTTATGGTGACAGATGGCGGTGGCGTGATATCCCCACCCATCCTTGGCATCTAAAAGACTAAAGTTGTTGTCGTGATACTCGCCGGGGAAGAAGACCACCAGCTTGCCTTTTACTGCTGGAGAGAGCGCCTTCACCAATCCAGAAACAGAGGCAAAACCAAACAACGTGCCAGTACCCAGCAGGGCCACTACATCGTTGCTTCCCAGGTTTTTATCGACTTCCTCTTTCAGGCGCTCGGCCAACTCCTCGGCAAAAAATTCATAACTGCCCACTAGCAGCTCCGGCTCGGCGAAATAGGCGTCTGCATAGTCGTGTTCCCCCATCCACTTGGGGAAGGCATCTGTAATATCCAACAACTGCCAGCGGTGACCATGCTGCTCAACGGCCAGTTGAAATTCAGTGACCCGAGCTCGCAGCTTTAACTCATCTTCTTTGTGGTGTACCACAAAGACAGCGCGCTCTTCGGCAGATAGCACCGAGCGCCAAGGCACCGAGATATAAGTGGTAAAACGCTTAATCAGTTTTGAGAGGCGATCACCCATGCTCTCGTTCTCCTCAAGATGCTGGCGCTATTGGCCAGAGGGGGAAGCGGATTTCGACAATGCCACTAGCCTGCTTGTAGCTAATTACGCCATGCAGCGATGCCATGTAGGCCAGCTCATATCCCTCTGCCGGATCCAGGCTTAGCAATTGAAACCAGGGAGTCTGAAACAGCCCTTGCCCGGCACGCCCTTCACAGTGACCGAGAAAGAGTGCAAATGCCGCATTGACATAGGTCACGATCGGACTGGTTCTCACTTTTTTGTATTTGCCTTGCAGGAACCCGGCGTGTGTCCAACTGCCGTTGATATTCTGGGCAAACGAGCGCAGGGAAGCCGGGCTGAAACGGTCAGGCTCAGGGGCGGCTAAAACGTGTTCCACCTGTTCACGTCCCAACACATCTCCCAACGGGGTCGTACTAATCAACGACTGGGTTTGCCTTAATAACGGGTCCCTGGCCAGCGCAAGTTGCAAGGTCAACAGAGGTTGAGCCTCTTCACTTCGCTCCCATAGCTGGCGAAACACGTGAAACAAAGGGATCTCTGGGGAGATACCATACAGATCGACCAGGTGGCGGAACGTCAACTTGCGGGCATTGTCGCTGCTTTTATGCAGCACATTGTAAAGTTCGATATCTTGCTGATAGTCATGCCGGGTTGCCTGCTCAGGGCGACCATCCAGCAGCGTTTTTAGCTCGCTATACATCAAGCTTCTAGCCGAGTGGGCCCCATTTTTACCAAATTTAAAGCCCAGCTTAACCAGGTGTTCTTCGCTACTCATAAATGCTCTATTGACCCTAACGGCGCTCAGTTCATGCTATCAAAGGAGCGTCATTCTACCCCTCAGAGGGCGATTGCTCTATGAAGCCAGGTCACCAAAATCACTTATTTCTATTGTTCGACCAAAATGCATCCAACAGGCTGGTTTCCAGCTCAACCTCACGTAAATAGAGTGATCATTTCCCCATCAACAACGAAGGAGGTCTGCTATCACCGGTACACTTCAGCCGCGCCAACGCATCGACTCTGCAAACTGTGCCGTCGGACGCTCGCAGATTACCGAGGCTATCCTCACGCCAAGTTACTCGCTCACCGGTTTTGAGGTTGCTGCCACGCACATTGCCCAACGTGTCTTCACGGTAAGTGGTGCCATCACTCCCTTTGAGGTGACCCAAGGAATCGGTGCGCCAGGTGATGCCCGTGCCCGAGTCTTTGATGTTGCCCAGTGCATCCTCACGCAGGGTGCCCTGTTTGCCATCGTTACACTGATAGCGGGTATGACCCAACGCATCTTCCCGATAGGTGCAGTCGGCGGCAAACACGACTTGCGGCGTTAGGCCCAGCAGCAGTGCGGCCAGTGACAACTGGCGTGTCGCTAACCAAAAGCCGGGTTGGTTACTCATCGCATATCCCCTCTGACGTGAGCTCGGCTGACTATACTGGGCCAGCCGCGCAGCTTCGATACTGGGGTTTTTCACATGTCGTGTTTTCAGGCAGGAGTGCGATTTACCATCGCCACTCAGGCCTTGAAGTGAGCTCATGAATGGTAGTGGTCTGACCATCTACCTCGGTAAAGGGGTAACCGGTCTCCAGATCCATGCCCAGCGCATAAAGATCGCAACACGGGCAGATCGCATAAATATCCCTGCCCTTTGCCAGCACACTCGCAGGAATTGATTTAATCGACGGGTGAAGCTCACGTTGAATCTCGAGTAGTATCTCATGGCTAATGTCTACCCGAGGGGTGTCACACTGTTTGCAGCGATCACCCACTTTCAAATATCGTTTCATGTTTCTGCTTTCCTGCTAAATAAGTTATCGATGCGGGCCCGGGATCAATCCCTGTCTTGATTCATAATCAGCCGCAACCGCTTGGCCAAACGGTCCGCACAAACAGGATCCAGATCCTGATTGAAATAGACTTTGGTTATTCCCATCAGATAAGCGGATAAATCGCCCCAGCTCGCTTGTTGAGCCAGGGTAGCAAGCTTAGTAATGTGGTCGTCATATTCGCTCTGGCACTGGTCAAGCCCGCTGACAAAGGCGGGATCCCAATGGTTCAGCAGACAGTGACGAATCACCTCACATTGATCTGGCGTCAATGACACGGGGGGATAACGACCTGCAAGTTGATTGAACAACGCCATCATTGCCACCAACCCCTCCTGACCGAACGCCATGGTGCCCAGGTATTCAAAGTTGCGTTCATGCAACTGATGCGGCGTTTCATCATTCCACCAGCAGTAGGCCACCAACTCCCCTTGGGTACTCGCCGCGTTGTAATCGACACACACCACCTTATCGCTCAGTGGAGCCGGGAGCCCTGTCAGTGTGTAGTGACCAATAACAACCGGGGTTTCGATCACCGAATTACGATGCGCTTCTGCCAGAGGCACAGAGGGGATCCCACTGACCATCTCGGGTTGTACTTGGGCTATATCGCGATAGGTCTTGGCCTCTTCACACCACCACTTGATACGGACCCGGTGACGCTCGGTGCCGGATTTATCCAAGAAGCTGTAACCTTGCGGCAATGCCAACTCTGGTCCCTTGAGCAAGGTTTCACACAGCTGATACAGCTCGTGTCGCTCGTCGAAGGCATCGGGCCAATGCTCAGCCTTCAGGCTGTTGTCCTCGTTGAGATATGGCCGGATCCTTTGGATGGCGCCCTCGTGCCAACAGGCATGAATAGCCCTGACATGGCCGAAGTCATGAAAGAGGGGTTGCGTCATAAACCAGTGGATCCAGGCCTGATGTTGCTCGCTTCCCTCCTCCACATCATCTAGAAAACGCTGGTGTTGTTTGCGGTTGTTATCGCTGTGGCGACGAAGCGGCAAGCCTGTTTGGGGGTGACGTAGCGCCCAACCCACAGCATTAAATTCATGGTTGCCCATCACGTAACAGGCAAGTTCCTTCTCACACAGGGCCTTGACCATGGTCAATACCCCTTGATGATCTATCTCATGCCCTGGCCCGTTATCGATCAAATCACCGAGAAAAACCAATTTACGACGCTCTTGGTGTGGGTCAGGAATAAAATCAAGATGCTCTAGCAGAGCATGCAGCTTCCCGTATTGCCCATGAATGTCGCCGATAAAAATCAAATGTTGTCGCGTCATGAACTACCTAAAATCTGGCGGTGAAGAAGATTGAGCAATGGAAAGTGAAATGGCAGATGATCCAGCCCGAGATCCAATAAAACCCAATCAAACCACCAATAGTTGAGAAAATCTCTGCAATATCATGGCAACAAGACCACTGCGCACAGCATCATAGAGAAGGTTGTCGCAAAAACGATCCATCCGAATTAGTGCGGTCAACATGCAGCAGCAGTCGAGCCTGGACCAGGTCGCAATCACGGCACTCTGTGCCTGCTCTTGCTCTGCCGGTGTCAGGGATGATGGCTGCGCCATTACAGCGCTGGCTTGCGGCCAATCCGAACCGGTTGGCTGCATAATTCCCAGCTCATAGCAGGCAGAAGCGAGCACCAACGTCTGCTCATCCTCATTCTGATTTGCCACAACTTGCATACGCATAGCCAGTTCGGCCAATTCGCAGTCCTGAGGCAAGCGGCAGGTATTGGCGTCATGTAGAGTCAGTGCCATATTAGAAATCTTGTCATACCAGGCTAAACGCTCACGCCAACTAGCCGGGATTCCATCTTCGCCATAGTAGGCACCGGCCAGTTGGCCATAGATGGCAGCGACAGTGTCGGCATCATCCCCTAGATTGGCAGCCAGCAAAGCACCTTCGGCAAATGTAGTGCTATGCCAGAAACTCCATAGTGCCGCCTCCAGGCTGTGCACAACATAACCACTACTGGAAATCTCGTGGCGAGTCTTGTGGCGATATGTTCCACACGCGATCGCGTCTATCTCCTCCGGCAATACTCCCAACGCACTCAACTCAGACTCTGTCAGTTTCAGAACCGCATCTTTGCCAGCATCTTGGGAGGGATCGATAAGCAATGCCTTATCAATAAACAGTGCCATCAGTTGGCACGCCGCCACCGCGCGTGTTTCGCCATGGGTGGTCCGCGAACTCAATGCCGCTATTTCAATCAGCTGTGTTAGTGGATCATCCCGTAGTGATCGATGTTGACTGTAAAAGAGAACAATGGGCGCTAATCGCATCAAACTGCCGTTTCCTGCACTCATGGCATCTTCACTGCCGGGATAAAGATCGCCGCTTTGGCCATACCGATGCAGCGCACTTCTGACCGTGCTACCGATGTCAAAGCAATAGCCTGTCACTGAGTTTTCACCCTGCCGATACCAACGTTGATAGCGCGCTAACTGATCGAGCGGGTCATGACGATGACATGCCAACAGGCTGTCAGCCAGGCATAGCGCCATGCTGGTATCATCGGTCCATTGGCCAGCTTCGAGCTTAAATGGCCCGCCACCGATCATATCTGTCAATGCCGTGTAACTATCACGGGGAGCGAACTCTAGGGTTGTACCCAATGCATCGCCAATAGCCAGGCCAAGCAGACATCCCTTGGCGGCACTCTGTCTGTTTTTCATACGTGTAATTTCCATGGAAGAGAGATAGGCACCAATGCTCTGGCAAGACTGAGACTGTTGCGGGCCAATGATGCGGAAGAGTTGTCTTATGAAGGAAGGAAAAATATCCCCTGTTACCCTGCTGATTGACTGATCAAGTGGAATGAGTATATGTAGCCTAAATACACATGAAAATACTGGTTACATACACATGTCGCATTTTGGAGCACATATGACCCCCAAAGAGCTCACTTGGGATCAGACCCTGCGCTTTCGCCTGCTAGAGATCGTGTTGCAATGGGAAGGACGGCTGACCACCAATCACCTAATGACAGCCTTCAATATCGGCCGCCAGCAAGCATCACGGGATATCAATCACTACCTGACCTACTACTCACCAGAAGGGTTGATCTATGACCGAAGCCTGAAGGGATACAAGCCCACCGGGCAATTTATGCCGCAATTTAGTGAAGGAAAAGTAGATGAGTACCTGATGCTGTTACATCGTGAAAAACAGCACCAACGCCAACATGAAGCGGGGCTGTTGACCCTGCCGCTGATGGATTTGCGCTACGGCCATATCGAGATCTTGGATGTACCCAACCGTCATATCGACCCCAAGATTGTGCGGGGTCTGGTGCAAGCGGCTCGCGGTCAGTTGCGGGTCGATGTCGATTACGTATCCCTAAGCTCAGAGGAGCAGAGCGGCCGTAATATCGTGCCCCATACCCTGGTCTATGACGGGATCCGCTGGCACGTGCGCGCTTACTGCGAGAAGAAAGGGGTATATCTGGATTTTGTGATGAGCCGATTTCGTGGGGAACCTGAGCTACTGGATACCTCCCCTCACGGCCGGGATCAGGATCTGGAGTGGAACACCCAGGTCACTGCAGTGGTCATCCCCAATCCCACCCTGAGCCAGGGACAGCAGGCCATCATCGCCAATGACTATGCCATGCCAGATGGCAAGCTGCTGCTCAACCAGCGCATCCCTTTGATGCATTACGCGCTGGAGCGCATGCAAGTGAGCTATAACGGCGAACACCAACAACATCCCCTGCTCTACCCGCTAGTGTTGGCAAACCGGGACGAGCTGGTAGCCAAGGGTTGCATCTTCAAGCTCCGAAGCCCGGATTTGCGCGATAGTTAAGGGACTTAGGGTGTTCCCAGAATAAAAACATGACTACAGGAAGGCTAGCTCCGTTTGTACCTACTTACTTGCTCAAGAAAGTAGCTGACCAGCTCACCCTTATGCTGGCGTGCTTCGCTTTCTGTGCTGGCCAAGTGACCGTTGCGCTCCTTCCATACGGCATATGCGGCTGCCTTCTCGACCTCGATCCGTTCTTACTGCTCCTTCGGTAGAGTACACAGATTGTGACTCATACTGACCTCTTTGTTATTTATTAGCGCCATGGTACGCCATCAGTGGCATGCGGGACTTGCGCTGATTCAAAGGTGGCGCGCTATAATGGCTGTATATAAATACAGGCGTTGTTACCATGAAGCTGTTAACCCCAGACCCATCACCCGCCGAGGTGACCATCCCGCTGTTCTTGCACCGCGCCTCTTGCGGCTTTCCCAGCCCAGCCAGCGACTATCTGGAAGGGAAGTTGGACCTCAACACCCACTGCGTGGCCCACCCTGCAGCAACCTTCTATCTGCGTGCCGAGGGGGAGAGCATGACCGGGGTCGGCATCTTTCCCGGTGACTTGCTGGTGGTCGATAAGAGCCTCACCCCGCGCCATGGTGATGTGGTGATTGCACTACTCGATGGCGGCTTCACGGTAAAGACCTTGCAGCTCAAGCCGAGGTTGCGGCTGTTGCCAGCCAATCCGGCGTTCGCGCCTATCGACCCTTGTATGAGCCTCTCCCTGGAGTTGTTCGGAGTGGTCACCCATGTGATTGGCAATCTGAGGCAGCGTGATGGCCATAGCGCTCGTTGATGTAAACAACTTCTACGCCAGCTGTGAGCGGCTGTTTCGCCCTGAGCTGCGTGGCCGCCCGATCGTGGTGCTCTCCAACAACGATGGATGCGTGGTGTCGCGCAGCCCCGAAGCCAAGGCGCTGGGTATCAAGATGGCCGGGCCCTACTTCAAGATCCGCGAGCAGTTCGAGGCGCATGGCGGTGTGGCATTCAGCTCCAACTACGCGCTCTACGGCGATATGTCTGGCAGGGTGATGAGCACGTTGGAGACCATGGCCCCCGAGCTGGAGGTCTACTCCATCGATGAAGCTTTCCTGTCACTGTCTGAGTCGTTTGCCGGGGACCTGACAGCCTATGGGCAACAGATCCGGCAGCGAGTGTGGCAGTGGACCGGCCTCACGGTAGGGGTTGGGATCGGACCCACCAAGACCCTCGCCAAGCTGGCCAACTATGCAGCCAAGAAGTGGCCTGCCACGGGCGGCGTCGTGGACTTGCGTGACGAGCTGCGCCGTGCCCGGCTGATGGCTATCACCCCGGTGGATGAGGTGTGGGGCATAGGGCGGCGCTTGGGGGCCAAGTTGGTGGCACAAGGCATCAACACCGTGGCTGACTTGGTGGCTAGCGATGCCAAAGGGTTACGCGCCCAATACGGCGTGGTGGTCGAGCGGATCGTGCAGGAGCTGCGTGGCCTGCCTTGCGCGGAGCTGACCGTTGAACCGGCGGCGAAGCAGCAGATCCTCTCGAGCCGTTCCTTTGGGGAGCGCGTGACTGACCGTGGGGAAATGGCCCAAGCGTTGTCAGGCTTTATGGCTCGTGCTGCCGAGAAGTTGCGGGCCGAGGGAATGTGTTGCCAGCGGGTGCACCTGTTCGTGCGGACCAGCCCCTTTGACGAACGAGCCCCTTACTACAGTGAGCAGGCTGGCGTTCGGCTGGTCAACCCTAGCGATGATACCCGGTTGTTGCTGCAGCAAGTGAACGTGCTGCTACCGCAGATTTGGCGCGACGGTTACCGCTATCAGAAGGGGGGCGTCATGCTGAGTGAGTTCACCCCCAAGGGGCAGCAACAGGCTGACCTGTTTGCCCCGTCCTCCGCCCAATCAGATGCGCTGATGGCCGTGATGGACCAGATCAAAGCCAAGGGATTGGGACGCGTAGGCTTTGCCAGCCAAGGCACGGGGTCGCCTGAGTGGATGATGCGACAAGAGCACCTGAGCCCCTGTTACACTACACGCTGGGAGGACCTGCCGGTGGCGAGGTAGCCCTGAGTCGGTTAGCTGCGAGGCTAGGTGGTTACACGTCAGGATCCAGTACCTCCCAACGTCCGTTCTTACGCGGCCCAACAAAACGTAATCGCCCGTCTTTGACCAGCATGGCAACAGCCCTCTCCACTGTACTGGTCGACTTGCCAATCCGCTCTGCAACTTGCTTGAGCGTTATGGTCGGCTCAGCCGCCAGTTCCGCCAAGATGGCCTGGGGTGTTTTGACCCGCTTTTCTACCTGCGTTTCAACCTTCATTTCTACCCGCATTTTCTCCTGATGAGGTGATACTGCTGCTGGTTGAATCGCAATCGCCTGGGCCAGCGCATCGCGCAGCGCTTCCAGTAAAAAGAGGATAAACTCGGTACAATCACTGCGACTATCAGCCTGACTTAGCTGCTGATAGTAGTGATCTTGCCGAGCTTTGATCACCGTCTCCACTGGTAAGAAGGCCATTACTGGCTGCCAGCGACTCAATATCACCGTCTGCCATAAACGTCCCATCCGACCATTTCCATCCGCAAAGGGATGAATAAACTCCAACTCATAATGCAAGGCACAGGAAGCGATCAGCGGATGAGCCTCGGTCTCAGCCAGCCAAGTCAATAGCTGTCCCATTAGACGAGGGACCTGGTTCGCAGGGGGAGCCATATGCACTAACTGCTCGCCTCGATAGATACCTACGCCACCGCTACGCCAGTGACCCGCATCATCACAGAGTCCACGCATCAGGAGTCCATGAGCACCAAGTAAGTCTTCCGCTGAAGCCGGATCCCAATCAGGCATTGCTTCATAGGCCGCAAACGCATTACGGACCTCTTGGATTTCCCGTGGAAGCCCAAGCACCGTCTTCCCCTCAATCACTGCCGTCACCTGCTCGACACTCAGGGTATTGTGCTCTATAGCCAAGGAGGCTTGGATAGTGCGGATCCGGTTCTCTCGACGCAGCATCGGCACCTGGGAGCTCTGAGCAAACCGCCACTGCCCCACCAACTCGGCGATCTCCGCCACCCGACTCAACATGGCGTGGGTCAGGGTGAAGGGAGGGGAATAGGCTGCCATGGGTTACTCCAACTGATGCGATAACAAATGAGGGTTAGCTTAACAGATCCGGGAGCAGAAACTCCCGGATCAGATGCCATCTAAAACTGCAGTAAAAGTCTCTTATCAACACCAATAAGCCTTGTAACTGTTCACCCAGATGGCATTGACAGGAAAAAGTGAGACGATCATCCCTTGATCCACTGTTGCCCCTTGCCTGA
>NZ_JAPDBM010000078.1:0-20195 GCF_027705265.1 Aeromonas sp. QDB11
AAAGACGCAGTTCCTGCGGGTAGAAAAATGGTGATCGGCATGATGTTATTGGCTGATCGACATGATGTTATTAGCCATTACCCTACCTGGATGGAAAAACCTCAGTATAATCAATGCAACTACATATAATCCGCAGCCAATTATCCATACCCATCCATTCCACGTTTCGCGGGTTGCACTATACAAAAATGCAAAAACAAGTGGACCGATTACACCTGTCAGGTGGGTCAAACTGGTCAGCACCCCTTGTAATTGTCCCTGTGCTACCTGACCGACACGAACAGATATAATTCCCTGCAAGGCGGGAAGTGTGATGCCACCACAAGCTAGTAACAGCAAAACCGGCCAAACCATCCAGCTTTGTGTAATGACCGCCAATAAAAATAGGCCACAACCGTCAGCCAAAATGCCAACCGCTATAGCTTTCCGTTCTCCCAAATGTTTAGCGATAAAACCAGCAGCAAGTCCTTGAAACAGTGCGTGTGTCAGCCCGAACACAGCCAATGAAACACCGACCATTACGCCATCCCATGCGAAGCGCTCTTCTCCGAATAAAACCCATAATGTTGCGGGGATTTGGCCAATCAATTGAATGATGAAAAAGACAACTAACAATCCCGATAATGGGGAGATCATCTCGCGTATGGAGGATGTGGTTTCATTGATTGTTTCATTCTTTAACTCGTCACTAACCTGATTAGCATTATGGGTCTCATGTAAAATGAATAGGGAGACCAGAAATGCCAGCCCGTTAATAGCAGCAGCGAACATAAACGGTGCCTGTACCGAAAGTTGACCGGCAAAACCACCAATGACTGGTCCAGCAATCATACCGCCACCAAAACAGGCACCCATCATACCAAACCAATGTGTCCTGGATTCCTCAGGTGTGACATCGGCAATTGTTGAGGCTGCAACAGCTCCAGTCGCACCGGTAATACCAGCAATTAAGCGTCCCAAATACAACACCCACACTACGCTGGCTGTTGCCATTAATGCGTAGTCCAGTGTTGCACCTAAAAGTGAAAGTAACAATACAGGGCGACGACCTATGCGATCTGACCAGCGGCCGAGAAGAGGGGCAAAAATCACTTGCATCATTGCATACAGCGCCAATAAAACACCGTAGTTCTCTGCAACATTAGCCTTTCCAACAAACTCCCGTAATAACGCCGGCAAGACAGGCATAATTATGCCAATCCCCATAGCATCTAAAAAAATGATGACCAGTGCCATCATCACAGTGCGGTTCATAGTTAACGTTCTCTATCGATGATAGGGTTTGAAAAATAACTCTATCAGTGATAGATTGTCAACAGCAAAAGGAGATAGTGATGGCACGACTAAGCTTGGACGACGTAATTTCAATGGCGCTCACCCTGCTGGACAGCGAAGGGCTAGAGGGCTTGACTACGCGTAAGCTGGCGCAGTCCCTAAAAATTGAGCAACCGACTCTGTATTGGCACGTGCGCAACAAGCAGACTCTTATGAACATGCTTTCAGAGGCAATACTGGCGAAGCATCACACCCGTTCAGCACCGTTACCGACTGAGAGTTGGCAGCAGTTTCTCCAGGAAAATGCTCTGAGTTTCCGTAAAGCATTACTGGTCCATCGTGATGGAGCCCGATTGCATATAGGGACCTCTCCTACGCCCCCCCAGTTTGAACAAGCAGAGGCGCAACTACGCTGTCTATGCGATGCAGGGTTTTCGGTCGAGGAGGCTCTTTTCATTCTGCAATCTATCAGCCATTTTACGTTGGGTGCAGTATTAGAGGAGCAAGCAACAAACCAGATAGAAAATAATCATGTGATAGACGCTGCACCACCATTATTACAAGAGGCATTTAATATTCAGGCGAGAACCTCTGCTGAAATGGCCTTCCATTTCGGGCTGAAATCATTAATATTTGGATTTTCTGCACAGTTAGATGAAAAAAAGCATACACCCATTGAGGATGGTAATAAATGATGCTATCTATGTGTCAACTCTAATTTATAGTTATGGATAGTGTTTTCAAATATATACATGTATCGTCAGTATTTTATCTATTAAATATTAAACCACTTCTGGTTAATATCATGGGTGTCACCGTCCCTCGATAAAATGGCATTGAGTCTCCCACAACTAAGCCACCCATTCGGTTTAAGGTCTTAACGATGATATCTCTTGCATCCATATGGATTTCATCTACAGATTGTGCGAAAAGTTCGTGCAGTGAAAACCGAGCCAAGCTAGAACCTATTTGATACCCTCTGAAATTTTGCATTGTTGCAAATCGCCCCCAATGAGTTTCATCGCATTATTTCCAGGCTGCAACGGCACCAACAATTGTGGAGTTCATAATTGCACACCACCATTGTGGCGATTTTTCAGCTGGAATAGGGATCAATTCGTCAGGGATCCCCTGCTCTCCCTTGAACACGGGAATTTGCAAACGCAGTATGTCGTCCATATCTTCATGCGTTGCTTTCCTCAATACAAGATTCTGCATCGGGTCATCCTTATCGTTGAGCCGTAACAGCAGGTATTTTCATTAGTAGCTCAGCACAAAATGCACATAATTTGTTCAAATCAATAAGCCGCCTAGGAACACAGTATCTATTGGCCACCGCCTTCCGTTGGCGGCATCGCTTCTTGCGCTATGGCCGACTCAGGTATGCTTCTTTTCGATAAAACGCCTCTTTCATTTATACCTTTTAATTACATCATCACCAATTGACTTACCGCTCTAATTTTCCCATTCAACCGGTAGATTTTTTCTGATGCATTTTTATGCAAACAAGTAATTTTTTGCTTCTCTTGAGGTAGTTTTTCAAGTATCTCGCGGTAGGCTTGTAACTCATAACGAGTCAACAGAAGCTCTTCTTCCAGAGACCTCAACTCACTTGCTAGATCATAATTATCGCCTTTGATTGATGCTTGTAAACTGCCCAGAAGATCATCTGAAAAAATATAATGCCGATTATTTTTTGGCCCATTAGCTTTCACTGCATCCTGTTTTTTCAAGCTATATACATGGCGGTCAACCAAGCCTGATGCCTGATACACAGCCAAGTCATTGACCTCCATAGCCAATCGTATCAGCTCTTTCCTGCTTATTTTTAGACCAGTCATTTTGAGTAAAACTTGATAAAACTTGTTACTGATTTTGTAAACATTTTTATTCTGCATAAAATTTCCACAACCACAACACTTAGGATTGCTAAGTATACAGAGACAGGTGAAACTTAGACAATCTATACATATGAGAACTTTGTGATGAACAAACATTGTACAAAAACCCATTCCCAGAGAGACTCAAGCAGGCGCGTAAAAAAGCAGGTATATCCCAAAAGGAGCTTGGGGTAAGGGCCGGTATGGATGATAGTTCTGCTAGTGGTCGCATGAATCACTATGAGAGAGGTCGCCACGTTCCAGACATTGATACAATGCGAAAACTTGCCAATGTACTGGGAAAGCCGCTGAGTTATTTTTTTTGCGAAGATGATCTTAGTGCGGAATTGGTTTGTCTATTTGAGCAACTTGATGAGGATGAAAAGTTAGATCTTCTCTTTAAGCTACGTGAAAATAAACGGTGATACCGCTAAGTAAGATACCTGCTCATGTTGCGGATTGACCACCAGAAGTTTGCAACGCATTGATAGTGGTTTGTAGCTAGGAGAGGAGGTTAACTTTCATGGTTGTGCTCATGCCTTCACCACCGGGATCCCTTTGATGCTGGTGGTATAGCGGGGGCTGAGTTGTTCGCGTTTCATCATCCATTCGCTGGTATCTCGGCCTCGGGATGCAAAGTAGACCTTTCCCAACCGCCCCTGGTTAATCCTATCGATCACCTGCATGAGTGCATCGCTACGGGGATCCTGCTGTTCGCTGCCGAATAGACCCCCTTGCTGCATGCCTTTCGGGGAGAAGTCCGCCAGCATGACGCCGCCCTTCATATAGCGAACATCATCCAACCAGATCCTGCTCAGCAGCGGCTCGATCTGGGCTAGCAACTCACGGGTGTCGGCTGTGGGTATCGGCAACAGCATGGAGATCTGGTTGGCATAATGTGTTTCCCGCTCCGCAAACGGGCTCGAACGAATGAATACTGTGACATGGCGGCAGCACATGCCCTCTGTCCTGAGTTTCTCAGCTGCCCGCTCCATGTAGCCAGCGAGAGCCTCCCGCATGGGGCCGAAGGCGGTGATGCGCTCCCCAAAGGATCGGCTGCAAATTATCTGTTGCTTGGCCTGTGCCAGTTGCTCCAGCTCGGCGCAGGGGATCCCGCACAGCTCCTGCACCGTGCGCTCGACAACGACCCCGTAACGGTGCCGAAGACTCTTAGCATCAGCCGCTACCAGATCAGCCACGGTGTTGATGCCCTGAGCTGACAGCTTGGTGGTGAGTTTGCGACCAATTCCCCAGACCTCGTCTACCGGGGTGATCGCCATCAGTTTGGCGCGGCGTGTTTCATCGCGCAGATCGACCACCCCTCCGGTGGCGGGCCATTTTTTTGCGGCATAGTTGGCGAGTTTGGCTAGGGTTTTAGTGGGGCCGATACCAACACCGACCGTCAGCCCTGTCCACTGCTGTACCCGCTCCCGGATCTGGCGTCCATATGCCACTAGGTCACCCGCCCAACTCTCACTCAGCTCAGCAAAAGCTTCGTCTGTTTACCGGGACGGGTGCGAACAGCTTTGCGAGAAGGTCACTCAGCAACTCGGTGCGTGGTTCTCTCTTTTGAGCTGGTAAGGCTCATGTGGTGAGGGTTCTGGTGAGGACAACCAAAAAGTGTAAGAATAAACAGGTATGAACACGCATTTTCATACCTTTTCTTACATATCTTTAAAAAGTGTCATTTTAAGGTGAGCAACCAGAAGTGTAAGAAAAGGTGTTATGCATTGAAATATATAGTAAAAAATTCATTGCCACTCACTCAGTCACTCACTCAGCAGCGATTTTTTACATGTATTACCCTTTTAAGAACAGACATATTTAAAAGACCCTGATAAAACAGGGTCTTTTAAATTCAAGCCGAGCACCTCTACCAGCAGGGAAGAGTATTCTATTAGTGACGGCCCATATTCAGCCATGAACCGGCGCCACAGGAGCACTTGATGAAAGGTGCGATGAAACCGATTGCCCGGATGCTGCTATTGCTGGCGATTTTTCTCCCCGAACAACTACTGGCACAACCGCTCAAGGTAGGAGTCAGCTTTGCCATCCCTCCTTATGTCATCGAAGGCGATAACCGCGGCATCGAGCTGGATCTGTTGAAAGAGGCGTTCGCCGGTAGCGGCTATGATCCCAGCTTTGAATATCTGCCGCTGGAGCGCACCTTCCGCCTGTTCGAGTCAGGCAAGCTGGATGCCATTATCAACGTCAGACGCGGCATGGTTGATACCCTCTTTCTGACCCGCCCCGTCATTACCTTCCATAACCGGATCTTCAGCCTGCGCACTACCCATATCAGTACCCTGGACGATCTGCATTCAAAACGAGTCACCGCCTTTCAACGGGCAAGGATCATTCTGGGGGGCGAGTTTGCCACCATGGCCAACCAGAATCCCCACTATGAGGAGGTGGCCAAGCAGCAGGGACAGGTGCACCAGCTGATGCGCGGCAGGGTGGATGCAGTCGTACTGGAGGAGCGGGTGTTCTACTACTATCTGGACCAACTGATCGCCACGGCGCAGGCTGGCGAACGCTACGAGCGCAACCAGGTCAGGCAAGCGGACCTCTTCCCACCCACTGTCTATCACTTCGCCTTTCGCTCGGCTGATGCCCTCAAGTTGTTCAACGATCGTCTCGAGGCAATGAAAAAGGATGGCAGTTATCAGCGAATTTTCGAGCTGTACGGCGCCAAGCCCTAGACATTCATCAGTTCAAGACGACAGCCCCGAACCCGGAAACATAAAAGCCAGCCCATTACAGGCTGGCTTTGTACTGGCTCCGAAGGAACAGCAGTAAAGGAGCGTTACTTCATTGCGCTGCCGTTTTTCAGATCTGCTTTCTGACGTTTGGCTTCGCGTTTCTCTTTCAGTGACATCTGCGGTTTTTTCTTGGCATCTTTGCCGTTGTGATGTTCTTTGTTACTCATCATCAAACTCCAAAAATGTTACCCAGACAGTTGGTTCCTCATGGGAGCCAGCATGCCATCCGAATCATCAACTTCAGTACGCTTGGTGGGATGGTGCAAGACCATCACCAGACCCAGCATACCCTCCAGCGGCATCCGGATCCAGCCTCATTCTCGCCCAAAAAATGCAGTGCTCAGCCCCCGGAACACTGACGCCACACAACCTCGACAGGAAAGACCAAAAAAGAGTAATTCGCATTATTAAATGTTGTCACGCTTATATTAATGCATCACTTTCGAGATATTTTTACGGATAAATATAAACTCCGCCCATTATTTATTGCCGTTCAAGCAACCACCATTTTCATAAGCATTCGCAATATCACCAGAAACATCAGGTTACAACACCGAATAGGTTATTTCCGGTCAGCCAGATATAATGCGCGCCGCACCGAAATATCCGTTTTTATTCAGGAAGCTGTGACATGAACAGAAAAACCAGAGCCGCCATGGTGTCGGTCTGCTCCAATATCAGTCTGATTATCATGAAGGTCGTAGCCGGTTTCGCCAGTGGCTCGGTCAGTATCATCTCGGAGGCCATCCACTCCGCGATGGATCTGGTCGCCGCCCTGATCGCCCTGTTCGCAGTAAAAAAATCCGATCTCCCGCCCGATGAGCGTCACCCCTATGGCCACGACAAGATTGAAAATGTCTCCGGCGTCATCGAAGCACTGCTTATCTTGCTGGCCGCAGGCTGGATCATCTTCGAAGCCGTCGACAAGCTAATCTCTCCCAGCCCCATCGAGAGCATTGGCTGGGGCGTACTGGTGATGGTGATCTCGGCGCTGGTCAACAGCGGGGTATCGGCTTACCTATATAAGGTCGCCAGAGAGGAGGAGTCGGTCGCGTTGGCCGCCGATGCGCTCCATCTCAAGGCTGACGTGCTCACCTCCGCCGGGGTGGCCGCCGGTCTTGGCGGCATCTGGCTAGCCGGTCTGTTCGGTCACTCCCTCGCCATCCTCGACCCGCTGGTCGCCATTGCCGTCGCCATCTTTATTGTCAGAGAGGCGATCAGCATGCTTAACGAGGCCTTCCAGCCGCTGATCGACCAGAGCATGAGCCCGGAAGAGCTGGCGATGACCAGCCGCATCATCACCGAGTGCTGTCCCGCCGCCAGCGGTTTTCACGATCTGCGCAGTCGTCGTGCCGGTCGTCGCCGCCATATCGACTTTCACCTCACTCTGCCCCCGCAGATGAGCATCGGCGAAGCCCACGACATTTGTGATCGCATCGAACACGCCATCATGCAACAACTGCCCCACGCCATTGTGCTGATCCACGTCGAGCCGGAGGAGCAAGGAGTGCCATCCCCACTCGCCATAAACTGAAATGTGGCAAACAGGCGGGAAAGTGGCAGCGAAATAACGGAGATCTGGCACAAACCCGCATTTTTGCGGCCTAAATGCCGATTGCATAAGAAGTGATCGGCACAACTGTGTTAGGGTATCTAACCCCCCTGCCGCAGGAGCGCGCCGTGAAAAAGCTGGAAATGAAAGATCTGACCGAGGCTGAAAAAGCCGAGATAGCCTTGTTATTGCAAAAGGCACAAGCCAATGCAGACCACCAGCTGACCAACGGAGAGCGGAACAAGATCCGCGAAGAGGGTCGCCTGAAGATTGTGGCCGACCGCGCCGAAGCGGCCAAGGTAGCCTCCAAGCTGGCCCGCGAGAAAGCCAAAGAACGCGCCAAAAATCAGGTACTGCCAGAAACCTTCAGCTGGATCGACTCGGTCAGCAACAAGTTTCGCAGCAAGCGCTGACCCCCAGCTTCCAAAACGCCCGCTCGCACTAGATGCCAGCGGGCGTTTGCATTTCTGGCCCGCGCACGATGAATCCGATTTGCTCTTGTTAACTGGTTCACTGCTCTGGCGTTCATCCCGGCGTCAAATGGTTGCTTGGCATGACGGGCTCGACACCCAAGCAAACTGACGCCCCAGCCATCGCCACCCTTTCGTTTTTTTCATATTTTTTGCCAGAACTGGCTACATAGTCAGGACAAAAAAGCCAAACTCGGGTTTCTACAGGGTAAGGCGAATCCTTGCTGATTTCGCTATGCAGTTGAAATACATCATGTTTACTATAAAAGATGAGATTTTCGGTTGTTACAAAACATTAATATCGAGATAAAGTTTGCTTTAAAAATGAGAGCGTGTTTTAATCTTTCTCGATGGTTCGGCAGTTCAGACCTGATTATGTTAGGCAGTCATTTTAGTAAAGCAGTGATTAGCATAAGCGTTATCCTAGGATAATTCTTATCAAATAATTCTCCTTCTTTAGTGCTCCCCATACGTATTGCTGACGAAAAATCAAAAATTGCCATTTAGGTGGCATTCAACACTATTTAAGGAAATTATTATGTCTAACAAAATGACTGGTACCGTTAAGTTCTTCAACGCTGAGAAAGGTTTTGGTTTCATCTCCCCGGCTGACGGCAGCAAAGACGTGTTCGTACACTTCTCCGCTATCCAGTCCACCAGCTTCAAAACCCTGGACGAAGGTCAGCGCGTTGAGTTCACCATCGAGCAAGGCCAGAAAGGCCCGGCTGCTGCCAACGTAGTTGGTCTGTAATTCAAGCCTGAGCATGCCGCTGATGGCTCACGCCAATCGCTGACAGCTCTGCAAGAATTAAAAAAACCCGCCTAGGCGGGTTTTTTGTTGTTCCCCGTTTTTTTCCTCACTGTTCTCCCACCGACCAACCATTTGATCCCTTCCTTACACCACTCTCACCGCTTGAGTCTGACAAAGAGTTCCAAGTGAGCTCAAAATGTAAAATAGTGACGAAAAAGTCAGGTTATCCGCTGTATTTGCCGCGAATTCTTGCTATTTTGCGCGCCACAAAAGCAAACGATTTCCTTCACACTTTCAGGATAAGTTATGGCAAAGCAAGATATGGCCGCCAATCGAGCACAGGGCGGCTTTTTGGACTCTTATTTTTCCATTTCTGCGCGCGGCAGTAGTGTGCGCCAGGAGCTGTTGGCCGGTTTGACCACCTTCCTGGCCATGGTCTACAGCATCATAGTGGTGCCGAACATGCTGGGTGCTGCCGGTTTTGAGCAGGGCCCCGTCTTCGTGGCAACCTGTTTGATCGCCGCCTTCGGCTCCCTGCTGATGGGCCTGTGGGCCAAGCTGCCAATGGCCATCGGTTGCGCCATCTCCCTCACCGCCTTTACCGCGTTCAGTCTGGTACTGGGTCAGGGACTGAGCATTCCGGTCGCGCTGGGCGCCATCTTCCTGATGGGTGTGCTGTTTACCCTGATCAGTGTCACCGGCGTGCGCCAGTGGATCCTGGATAACCTCCCCTCCGGCATCGCCCACGGTACCGGCATAGGTATCGGTCTGTTCCTGCTACTGATCGCCACCAACGGCGTCGGCATGGTGATCAAGAACGAAGGGGCCGGTCTGCCGGTTCAACTGGGTGAAGTGACCTCCTTCCCGGTCATCATGACAGTGCTGGGTCTGGCCGCCATCTTCGGTCTGGAGCGTCGCAAGGTGCCGGGCGGCATCCTGATGGTGATCATCGCCATCTCCATCCTCGGCCTTATCTTCGACCCGAAAGTGACCTGGCAGGGCTTCTTCGCCATGCCGAGCCTGACTGGTGAAAAAGGTTCGCTGGTAGGCAGCATGGATCTGCTGGGCGCCCTCAATCCGGTGGTGATCCCGACCGTGCTGGCGCTGGTGATGACCGCCGTGTTTGACGCCACCGGCACCATCCGTGCCGTGGCCGGTCAGGCGGGCCTTATCAACGAACGTGGCCACATCATCAGCGGCGGCAAGGCACTGACTGCCGACTCCGTCAGCAGCATGGTGGCTGGCGTGGTGGGTGGTGCTCCGGCGGCCGTCTACATCGAATCCGCCGCAGGCACCGCAGCCGGTGGCAAGACCGGACTGACCGCTGCGCTGGTCGGCGTGCTGTTCCTGCTGATGATCTTCCTCTCCCCGCTGAGCTATCTGGTACCGGCTTACGCCACCGCACCGGCCCTGATGTACGTCGGTCTGCTGATGCTGGGTAACGTCACCAAGCTGGACTTCAGCGACTCGGTCGATGCCCTCGCTGGCATGCTGTGCGCCGTCTTCATCGTGCTGACCTGCAACATCGTGACCGGCATCATGCTGGGCTTCGTGGCACTGGTCGTTGGTCGCATCTTCGCTGCCGAGTGGAAGAAGCTGAACGTCGGCACCGTCATCATCGCTCTGGCGCTGGTGATCTTCTATGCCGGTGGCTGGGCCATCTAACCTGCCCGTATATTCCGGTTATAGCGAAGGGCCCTGCGGGGCCCTTTTTCATGGCTGTGAGGCCGCTAACAGTTTCCCGCCCGTTTGCCCCGCGTCGTTTCAAATTGAAACACCAACCTCCCTTCAGCTGTTTCAAATCCGAACCAAACCGACCGTCATTTTTATCCTTTTTTCTGTCGTTAGACTGGCTCCATCAACCATTTGCCCACCCGTGCGGTGGCAAGCCAAGGAGTGAGCCATGAAGAAACTGATCAATGCCGTCGATGCTGTGGTCCGTGAACAACTGATGGGGATGGCAGCCGCCCACCCCGAGCTCAAGGTACGTATCGAACCCCACTACATCACCCGCGCCGACTCCCCCGTGATGGGCAAGGTCGCGCTGGTCTCCGGCGGTGGCAGCGGCCACGAGCCGATGCACGGCGGTCTGGTGGGCAAAGGGATGCTGGATGGCGCCTGCCCCGGCGAGATTTTTACCTCCCCGACCCCGGATCAGATGTACGAGTGCGGTCAGGCCGTTGATGGCGGCGCGGGCGTGCTGTTTCTGGTGAAGAACTACACCGGCGACGTGCTCAACTTCGAGACCGCAGTCGAGCTGCTGCACGGAGACGGCGTCAAGGTCGGCTTCTCGCTGATCGATGACGACGTGGCGGTCAAAGACAGCCTCTACACCGCCGGCCGCCGTGGCGTAGCCACTACCGTGCTATGCGAGAAACTGGTGGGGGCAGCAGCCGAGGCGGGCTATGACCTGGCCCGCTGCGAAGCGCTGGCCCGCCGCATCAACAACCAGAGCCGCACCATTGGCGTCGCCATGCATGCCTGCACCGTGCCTGCCGCTGGCAAGCCCTCCTTCACCCTGGCCGATAACGAGATGGAGTTTGGCGTGGGCATCCACGGTGAGCCCGGCATCGAGCGCCGCCCCTTCACCGACCTCAATACCCTGGTGGATGACATGTTCAGCGAGCTGGCGGACAACACCCCCTATGGGCGCACCCTGCGCCACTGGGACAGAGCCTCCGGCAGCTGGCAGGAAGAGCACACCTTTATCGAACCGCTCAACAAGGGCGATCGGGTCATCGCGCTGGTCAACAGCCTCGGCGGTACTCCCATCTCCGAGCTCTATGGCGTCTATGGTCGCCTCGCTACCCTGTGCGAAGAGGCAGGCATCCATCTGGTGCGCAACCTGATTGGCCCCTACTGCACCTCCCTCGACATGACCGGCATATCCATCACCCTGCTCAAGGTGGATGATGAGCTGATGACCCTGTGGGATGCCCCCGTTCACACCCCCGCCCTGCGTCGCGGCTGCTAAGGAGAACCCATGTTAAGCAAGCATCACATCGTCAACTGGCTGCTCGACTGCGAACACATCTTTACCGAGCAGCGTGACTACCTCACCGCGCTGGATACCGACATCGGCGACGGCGACCACGGCCTCAACATGCAGCGCGGCTTTGCCAAGGTGGCCGAGAAGCTGCCTGCAGTGGCGGACAAGGATATCGGTCAGGTGCTGAAAACCACCGGCATGACCTTGCTCTCCTCGGTCGGTGGCGCCAGCGGCCCGCTCTACGGCACCTTCTTTATCCGGGCGGCGGCCAGCACCGATGCCTGCCAAAGCCTGAGCCTCAGCCAGCTGTGCAAAATGCTGAGCGACGGGGTTGAGGGGATCGTCTCCCGCGGCCGCGCCGAGCCGGGCGACAAGACCATGTGCGACGCCTGGTGGCCAGCACTGGCGGCCCTGCAACAGGCGCAGCAGCAAGAGCTGCCCCTCAACGATGCGCTGGACAAGGCTGTAGCGGCCGCAGCAGCCGGTACCGAGGCCACCATCCAGATGCAGGCCCGCAAGGGGCGCGCCAGCTATCTTGGCGAGCGCAGCATCGGCCATCAGGATGCCGGGGCCACCTCGACCCTGCTGCTGCTGACCGCCCTGCGTGACAGAGCGAGGTTGTGACATGATCGGAATCGTAGTTGTCTCTCACAGCGCCATGCTGGCGGCCGGATTGAAAGTGCTGGCCGACCAGCTGGGCAGCCCGGTCAAGTTGCTGCTGGCGGCCGGGGTCGATGACCCCGACCACCCCATCGGCACCGATGCCATCGCGGTGATGAGTGCGATTGAAGAAGCGGACGATGGCAACGGCGTGCTGGTACTGATGGACTTGGGCAGCGCCCTGCTCAGCGCCGAAACCGCCCTCGAACTGCTGCCTCCCGAGCTGAGCGCCCGGGTGCGGCTCTGCCCGGCCCCCTTAGTCGAGGGCACCCTTGCCGCCGTGGTGGCAGCCGGTTCCGGCCTGACGCTGGATGAGGTGGCCGCCGAGGCGCTCGGTGCCCTTGGCCCGAAACAGGCGATGCTGCCCGCCAGCCCGGCGCAGGCCGCCACGGAGAGGGCCCCTGTTGCTGACGACGGCTGGCTGCGCTGCGAAGTGGTAGTAGACAATCCCCACGGCCTGCATGTGCGCCCCGCCGCCCGACTGGTGGCCGCCCTCAAACCCTTTGCCGCGGAACTCAAGCTGCAAAAGGGGGACAAAGAGGCCAACCCCCGCAGCCTGACCCGGCTCGCCATGCTCAACGTGCGTCAGGGCGACACGCTCACCCTGCTGGCGCGTGGGGAAGATGCCACCGCCGCATTGACCTGCTTCCAGCAACTGGCCGACGAGCGTTTCGGCGACTGACGCCGCACGCCACTGTTTCAAGGGGCTGCACTCGCTCGCTGAGCCTGTGCAGCTCCACTTTCGTGCAAGTAAAAGAAGACGAAGGAGTCCCCGGCACTGCCGCCCCTTCGCCCCTGTTAGTTTCAAAAGAAGTCTTATGAACTAGAGAGAGGGAAAGAATATGGACCGCATTATCATCAGCCCCAGCAAATACGTGCAAGGCAACGGGGCCCTCGCCAATATCGGCAACTACGTTAAAGCGCTCGGCAGCAAGCCGCTCATTCTGGCCGACGCCTTCGTCACCAAGCTGGTGGGCGATACCGTGGCCACCAGCTTCCACGGCGCAGGCATCAAGCCGGAGTTCGACTGCTTCAACGGCGAGTGCTCCCGCCCCGAGATCGACCGCCTGCTGGCCCGCTGCAACCAGACCCAGTTTGACGTCATCATCGGCATCGGCGGCGGCAAGACGCTGGATACCGCCAAGTCGGTCGCCTTCTACCAGAAAGTGCCGGTGGTCATAGTGCCCACAATCGCCTCCACCGATGCCCCCACCAGTGCGCTGGCGGTCATCTACACCCCGGAAGGGCAGTTCAGCGAATACCTGATGATCCCGACCAACCCCAACATGGTCATCATGGATACCGGCGTGATCTCCCGCGCTCCGGTGCGGCTCTTGGTCTCCGGCATGGGGGATGCGCTCTCCACCTACTTCGAGGCCCGTGCCAACAAGGTGTCCGGTTGCCAGACCATGGCCGGTGGTGCCTCCACGCTGGCGGCGCAGGCCATCGCCGAGCTCTGCTACAAGACCCTGCTGGCCGATGGCTACAAGGCCAAGCTGGCGGTGGAACAGGGGCTCTGCACCAAGGCGGTGGAGAACATCATCGAGGCCAACACCTACCTGAGCGGTATCGGCTTCGAGAGCAGCGGGCTGGCCGCCGCCCACGCCATCCACAATGGTCTGACCCAGCTCGCCGAGTGTCACCACCTCTACCACGGTGAGAAAGTGGCGTTCGGTACCCTGGTGCAGCTGGTGCTGGAGAACGCGCCGATGGCGGAGATCGAGACAGTGCTGGGTTTCTGCCGCTCGATCGGTCTGCCGACCAACCTGCATATGATGGGGGTCAAGGAGCTGGATATGGCGCGCCTGATGGATGTGGCCAAAGCCTCCACCGCCGAGGGCGAAACCATTCACAACATGCCGTTCAAGGTCACCGCCGAGGATGTGCTGGCGGCCATCGTCACCGCCCACCAGTTGGGGCTGTAATCGCGCCACTGCTGACCTTGCCATATAACACGGCCCCGCAACTGCGGGGCCGTTTCATTTTCAGCGGGCCGGTTCGCAACGGCCTGAATAACCGTCAGCCGTGATAGTCAGCGGGATCGATCTCAAGCAGTTTCAGTCGCCGCCACAGGGTAGTGCGACTGATGCCAAGATGTTGGGCCATCTGGCTCACCTGCCCCTTGCAGGCGTGAGCGCAGCGCAAGATGGCTTGCCGCTCCAGCTCCGCCAGCGTGAGCAGCGGTTGCCCCACCACCTCGTCCGCCACCCGCTGATAGCCGTGCCGAATGGCAGCGGGCAGCGCCTCCGGCGGGATCGGCCCCTGACCGGCGTGAAGCAGCGCATGCTCGACGGCGCTGCGCAGCTCCCCCAGATTGCCGGGCCAGGGATAGGCGAGCAGACAATCGAGGGCCGCCGGACTGAACTGGCGCACCGGCTCGCGCCCCTGCGCCGCCAGCTGCTGGCTGATCAGGCCCGGCAGATCGGCCGCGCGCTCCCGCAATCCCGGCAGCCACAGCTCGCACGCCTGCAAGGCATAGAGCAGCTGGCGGCCAAACAGCCCCTCCTGCACCAGCTGCTCCAGCGGGGCGCTGCTGGTGGCGATGATCCGCACCTTGAGCGGCAGGATACGGGCCGAATCGAAGCGCTGGATGCGGCCGGTCTTGAGCAGTTGCAGCAGCGCCGCCTGCATGGGGGCGGAGAGGCACTCCACCTGCTCCAGCACTAACGTGCCACCGTGGGCCAGCTCGAACTTGCCCGCCCGCTCCTGCCCCGCCTCGTCGGAGCCCATCAGCTCCAGCGCCATCCGCTCGCTCGGCAGCGCCTTGCAGTTGAGGGTAATGAGCGGCCCGGCGGCCCGCTCGCTGCCAAAATGGATCGCCTCCGCCAGCTGGGCCTTGCCCACCTCCTCCTCGCCGCGCAGCAGGATCGGCCCCTGACTCTGGGCCGCCTGCCGGGCGTAGCGCAGCAGCTTGCGCATGGCGCTCGACTCCCCCACCAGTGCCGACAACTCGGGCACCGTCTGGCGCAGCTGATGGATGGCCCGCAGCCGATCGACCGGGTGCAGCAGGGCGATAAAGCTGACCCCCTCCGGCCCCGGCAACGGCTTGAGGCTCACCAGCGCATTGATAAACTCCCCCTCCTGCGCGCCGAGCCGCTCCAGCGTCACCTCCACATGGCTGAGCGGCGTCTGCCCCCTGATGGCCAGCTGCAACCGCTGGGGCAACAGCAGGTGCTGCTCCAGCGGCTGACCGAGACAGAGCGCCGGATCGAGCCGCAGCCGTTGGGCCGCCAGCGCGTTGAGGTAACGCAGCCGCCCCTGCGGATCCCAGGCCAGTACGCCGTCATCCATGCCATCGAGCAGGGCGTAGAGCTCGCTCAGGTGGTGCTGGGACTCCTGCATCAGGGTCTCCATCTGCAGCAGATGGGCCAGCTCGCGCCCGGCGCTGACGGTGAGCGCCAGATCGCCGGCGCTCGCCTCCTCCACCTTGCAGATCAAGGCGATGATAGCGACCTGACGGCCATTGCTGTTGTAAACCGGACTGGCGCAACTGTGCCACGGGTGCAGGGTCTGGTTGAAGTGCTGGGGGCCACTGACGCAGAGCGGCACTCCCTCCAGCGCCGCCAGATTGATGGCATTGGTGCCGATGCGACCCTCGCTGAAGAAGGCGCCGGGGCCAAACCCCAGCGCCGCCAGCTCGCGCAGGGTGTCGGGGTGACCGGTCTGTGCCAGCAGGCAGCCGCTCTCGTCGGTGAGCAGCAGGGCGCAGGGGCGCCCCTCCATGAATTCGTAGAGATCCTCGAGCGCCATCTCGCCGGTGGTGAGCAGGTCGCGCTTGCGCTGGCGCAGGCTCTGCAAAGTCTGCCCCTTGGCGCTGTGGGGCGGATGCCAGAGGGTGGCACTGGTCTGGTGGGCGCAGCGCAGCCAGGATGCCTGCAGATAGTCAGGCCAAGAGAGCAGCGGCTGAAGGTCAGATGGCATGGTCACAGCAATATCCGGCAAAAAGATAAGCCGTCATTTAACCACGCCCTCCCCGCAGATTCAGTGACCTGCCTCAGAGGGTGGCAACCACAGCGCCAGAGATGTAGTCCGTAACACATGCATAACGGGGCCCTCGCGAGCCCCGTTGCCACATCGTTTATATCGCCTCCTTGGCAATTCAAGGGGCCATGGCTACATCAGCATCGACTTCACGCAGGTACAGTGTTGTGAGTGGATCCGTGTCACTCCAGCGGCGAAATGTCATGATCCCTTTCACCGGGTCAACACTGTCAAGCGAAGTAATACGTTGCTCCCAGCAGGTCCACCAGGCACAGGGTTCCGAACCTATTCCTTTCAGGAGTACCAGAGAAGCCATGCCACCCGCCTGTTGTAACAACAGGTCCTGTGTGCCGACACGCTGACCATTCACTGTCATTTTTTGTTTGCCAGAGGCACCAAGCCAGCCGTCGTTTGTCACCAGGTAGCCTTTGAACCCGGTGGTAAACAGAGGACCAGACAGCGCAACTTGGTCATAAACCCCCAATCCGGGCAGCTCAGCAGCAGTAATTTGTGCAAAACTCTTACCTTGTGCCAGCAGCGCGAGAACTTTACCTGGGAGATCGAGCACCTCTTGGCTACCCCACTCGGCAAAGTTATGCCCTATCCACCACCCTTTCATTGCATCCCCATCAACTTTGTGACGACGCATGACCTTGAACTCCTGACCAATATCGTCACGGTTGAAGTCATATCCATCCAGCGCAATGTGCTGCCAGGTAACATGGATCTGATGCTCGTCGGAAGAAACTTCTTTTTGTTTTGCTTTGTACTGGTGAAACAGGTAGCCATCCGGGTGCGTATCATCGATCTTGCGCAGCTGTTTCTCCTCATCCAGCAAATAGCGCTTCCCTTCGGTGGTTAACTGTTGCAGCCCATCTCCCAAGGGGACATGTTCGACTACAGTTTCGTACCAGTAAGGTAAACGAGTGCCAGTGTGGAAGTTGTAATCAGCATACTCTTCGAACGAGTCATCAAGAGGGTTGGCCCAGACAATTTTGCCAGACTCATAACGTGTCGTGCCATTTTGGCGGCTGAGCAGTGACTCTCGCTGATTGATGGTGCCATCAGCGTTCCAATCATTCTCATATGTGGTACGTACACCATCAGAGTCTTTAACGTAATGCTCCAACCGGCGGAAACCGGGTTGTCCCGGATTGTCCAGCTTGAACCAGTTACGAGTCGGGGCATCGGTTTTGTACTCAATCATCTCGATGTCGTGGCCTGTGGCATTGCCAGTTTTCGTCCACATCTGAACAAAATCGATAGTGCTGTAATCCTGTGCTGCGAACTCAGTTCGCAAGTCTCGCTCTTCATTTATCCGGGTGGGATCATTGCACTGATATTCATTCAGCTCTTTGCAGTTGGTGTCCTCGTCAAAATATTCCACCCACTTGGTGTCATTCCCCACACTCAGCGATTGCCCCTTGAAGTTTCGCTCGCCATCTTTGTTAAAGTCATGTTCCCATTTGGCATAGCGCTCGATAGTTCCGTCAGCTTTACGTGTGGTCTCCAGGCTCCATGTGGTAGCGATCAGTGGCTTACCATTGTATCTCTCATAATCGTTGGCATTTTTATCCCAGTAATATTTGGTCCCCTGGCTTACCTCGACACCGCCCTCAGTTTTACGGGTGGAAAACTCGATGGTGAATGTTGCCTTATGAGTGTTGTAGTCGATTTCACTCTTCAGGGTGGGATTGCCCTGAACAGTGATTTGTTCATCCGTCAATTTGTCGTAAATAGCTGTAGCTTCACCGGTTTTATTGTTCAGCGCCAAAAGCAGGACATCCTGTTTGTCTGCCTCTGCAGGCAATGAGGCTGGCAGGGCATCGGCGATCACTTTGGCAATAAACAGTGCCCGACCATCTCCCAATGCGACAAAGTCTGCATCCAGCATGGTCGAGGAAATACCAAGCCTCTGGGCCAGCACCTCCCGAGCCTGTACCGGGTCGTTATATTTCAGTGTTTCGAGATACAGTAACGTGGTCAGAGGCGATACGATTCTTACTGTACCACTGCTGCCTGAGCCTGCAGGAGCAATCATAGTAAAGGCGGTGTCAACCGGTCCCCGTTCCAGATCTACTGTTTCACCGAGAATGGTTTCCACATACACATTGGCGCTCAATTGGCCTGGCTCAAGAGTGAACAGAGCTCTCCCCTCGCTATCTGACTTGGCGAAAGGCTCTGCTGCATCACGCAGGCTATTTCCATTAAGATCGACCCACACCAGAGCACCCTGTAACACACCATCAATTGCTCTTATCTGAAGCGTGGTTTTAGTCTCTGGTGGCGTTGTACTGTCACTACTACTGTCTCCGCCACCACAACCGGCAAGCGCGGTAATGATGCTTGCTGCCAGCCATGATTTAGTAAAAAGTTTCATACGTCCCCCAGTCCCTGACTTTTTATATTGCTTGCTGTCATCCATGGCAGATACATCGACAGACCCCTTGTAATACTTGATAGGCCGCTTTAACGACTGTGTTGGTTATAGGCGCCTGGTGAACAAACCGCATCCCCCTATCGGGGGAGCGGTTGCGTGTGAGGGGAGAGAAAATAGCGGTGTGCTTAATGAGATATATTGAACAGCAAGTTAAGTAGATCGTTTTGATTATTAGTGTCGGTTTTATGCAACAGTGTTTTTATTTGGCTTTTTACAGTCTCTAAAGAGACCCCTCGAAGGCGAGCGACCTCTGCTCCGGTCAGACCACGCGAGAGCAGGGTAAGTACATCCTGTTCGCTCTTGGTCAAACAATAAAGTAGCTCCATACGTTGCAGGTGCCGTTCATGCTCCCATCGAGGATCAATCAACATCAATTCAAACCATCCGCTGGGCTCTGGCAGTGGAGTCCATTCGAGGATCACCTGATGAGACTCTGACAGAGACAGAACAAGACGCCCTTCAGTTCCACGGCTCAACGATTCCCGCCAAAGAGGTCGCCAGCGAGAAGGGATGACCAGTTGATGGTCAACAGGGTTCTGTGTGATGTGATATTCACCTAGCGCCTGCTGCATGGCACGATTGGTCAATTGTAGATGCCCATATTGATCCACTACAGCGCGTGGGCGATTATCACGCTCCAGCAGTGCCGTCAGTAGTATACGTTCCTCATTGAACCTCTGACGTCGACGATAACTTCTGGCCCAGCAGCCAAGTCCGTTGGAGAGCCATTGCAACATCTGTTGCTCAGCCGGAGTGAAAGGGGGTTGAGTCTTATCCCGATGGAGGGTGATCGCAAACTCGTCCCGGGTACTCAGAGGAACCAGAATGCACAGGGCATAACGAGCTTGAAAACGCGGCACCATCTCTTCCTTGAACACTGGATTGTCGATGCGCTCAAAGTTCAAGAGTTGATCAACGATGGCCGCCTTGCCAACCAGCATGTGCTGCATATAGGTGTTGAGAAAAACATCATCAGCCATGCGTTCAAAATAAAAGGCCAGATCAGAGCGAGAATAGCTTTTGGTCCAGACGATGGCATCTTCAGGGGTTTGTCTGGGGGCCAATACCACGCTAGCAGCGGATGCATTGAACAGAGATCTCAACTCATCAAATATTTTGCACAGGAGGTCATAGTCTTGCTCAGCCTCGTAGAGACGCCCCTGCAATTCCAGTAACTTCGAGATATAAATTGCCATACACACCAACCTCCATTGTCAGCGTGATGATATGGGACTCTACCTATTTTGGTGGATTTGACCCCATAGGTCCAGACACTTTTTCCCGCTTAGGATTGTGATACCCGACTGCGCAGAAATTCCCGGGGTGAACGGTATCCCAAGGCGCTGTGCGGGTGGTGTTCGTTATAATGCTCAAACGCGATAGCCAAATTGCCTACCGCTGTTCGGCTATCCGGTTTTGGCATCATCTCGATATA
>NZ_JAPDBM010000079.1:0-19514 GCF_027705265.1 Aeromonas sp. QDB11
AAGCCCCGGCGTTTATCAGCATCGACCCGGAAGCGGGCACGGTGACCCACCATTTTGAAGCCAAACCGGAGGTGTGAGATGGCAAAAAACATCACCATCAAGGTACCGGGCAAGCACCCGCAGACCGGTGAGCTCACTACCTTCGAGCTAAAGGGCCAGCGCATGGATATCGACATCGGCGGCCAAGCAGTGCCCTTCCTCATTCACGGGAGGGGGATAGGCACCTCGCTCACCCATATCCCGAGTGGCTACCGCATTGCACTGCTCGGCGGCTGGCTCACTGCGCGTTACGCCATACCCGAGAATAAGCCCAGCAGAGCGGCCTGCGCCCAGATGGCCATAGACCGGCTGGTGGCCCAGTACGGCTCACGGCACCTGCTGGACCGGCTCAATTGCAAGCCGGTTATCAACGAGGAGACTGACTGAGCTCGTTGACGCACCACTGTCTCGCTCATCAACAAACAACATAAAAGGCCAGCCCTCACAGGCTGGCCCTTTGCATCATTGGAGTCACCAAACATGACCCGTCTTGTCACCGGACTCGAGGTGCATCGCTATGCCCCCGAGCTTAACAAACTGCATCTGCGCAACCGGCAGACGTTACCCGCTCCCGGCATCACCTCCATCAAAGAGGCCAAGACCCGTCTATTTGGTCGTTGGCAGCCAAGGCATCAGGTGACCATCACCGTGAGCCATCCTGACTACGTCAATCTCTCCCGGCTCTACCGGGGGCAACTGACAAACCTGACAGACCTCCCAGAGCATCTGACCAGACTGCGCCAGCGTCACAACGTGCCCGGCACCTGTATAGACATTCAACTGAGGTATCGCTAATCATGACCACACCCCATCCCACATACTCTGCCACACACTCTCCAGAGGCTCCAGCTCTCACACCGCTCCCCAGCAGATGCTGGGGTCTGCCGCGTGATATCTCTCCATGCTTTGGCGCTCGTCTGATACAGAGTCGCTACCGACTCGATTTTCTACCCGATCGAGCCAGTCTGAGCGGTGAGTGGAGTGAGGTGCAGATAGCCAAGCTCGACCTGGCTTTCCCGGAAATCATCAAGGCACTGGAAGCCAAGCTGCTGACCGGCGAACTGGATGCCCAACGTCAGCACTGTATCACTATCCAGCACGGCGGTTTCTCCTGCGAAGCCGATACCTTGGGTAGCCACGGCTATGTCTATGTGGCGCTTTACTCCGCCCTCACTATTTAGGAGGAAGTGGGAAGGCTGTGCAAGCAGCCTTCTCACATTTTCGATGTTAATCAGATGGCGTCAGTTACCTGAACGTGGGTCATTTTTCCGGTATGATGCACATCATTTTCATTAGAAGTTCCGCCTCCTAACTTGCGAGGCGACACACAGGAATCACAGCATGACAAGCATTCAACAACGCGCCGCCCTGCAACGTCAGATCTGGGCCATTGCCAACGAGGTACGCGGTGCTGTCGATGGATGGGATTTTAAGCAGTATGTACTGGGTGCCCTGTTCTATCGCTTTATCAGCGAGAACTTTGCCAGTTACATCGAAGGCGGTGATGACAGCGTCAACTACGCAGAAATACCCGATAGCGTGATCACCCCGGAAATCAAAGAGGATGCCATCAAGACCAAGGGCTACTTTATCCGCCCCAGCGATCTTTTCGTGAATGTGGCCAAAAATGCCAATAGCAACGACAGCCTCAATACCGATCTTGCCCACATCTTTGCTGACATTGAAGCATCGGCTAACGGTTACCCGTCAGAGCGAGACATCAAAGGACTGTTCGCTGACTTCGATACCACAAGCAACCGCTTGGGTAACACGGTAAAAGATAAAAACGCCCGTTTGGCTGCTGTGCTTAATGGCGTGGCCAAGCTGGATCTTGGTGATTTTGAAGAGAATGATATCGATCTCTTCGGCGATGCCTACGAGTTCCTTATTTCCAACTATGCTGCCAACGCCGGTAAATCCGGTGGTGAGTTCTTCACCCCCCAGCATGTATCCAAGTTAATCGCTCAGCTTGCCATGCATGGCCAAAGTAGCGTCAACAAAATTTACGACCCGGCTTGCGGCTCCGGCTCGCTGCTCTTGCAAGCCAAAAAGCACTTTGACGCCCATATCATCGAAGATGGCTTCTTCGGGCAAGAGCTCAACCACACTACCTACAACTTGGCGCGGATGAACATGTTCTTGCACAACATCAACTACGACAAGTTCAACATCCAACTCGGCGATACGCTGCGCGAACCCCACTTTGGCGACGACAAACCCTTTGATGCCATCGTTTCCAATCCTCCCTATTCGGTGAAGTGGATAGGTTCGGATGACCCGACACTGATCAACGATGACCGTTTTGCCCCCGCTGGCGTGCTCGCCCCCAAATCCAAAGCCGATTTTGCCTTCGTGCTGCATGCGCTCAGCTACCTCTCCGCCAAAGGCCGCGCCGCCATCGTCTGCTTCCCCGGCATCTTCTACCGTGGCGGGGCCGAGCAAAAGATCCGGCAATATCTGGTGGACAACAACTATGTGGAAACGGTGGTCTCGCTGGCACCCAATCTGTTTTACGGCACCACCATCGCCGTGAACATTCTGGTATTGGCCAAAAACAAAAAAGAGACAACCATCCAGTTTATAGATGCTAGCGGTCCGGACTATTTCAAAAAAGAGACTAATAACAACGTGCTGCTGGACAGGCACATCGAGCAAATCATGGAGGTGTTCGACAGCAAGGCCAATGTCGATCACTTCGCCAAATCGGTGCCCCTTGAGCAAGTTGCCACCAACGATTACAACCTCTCCGTCAGCAGCTATGTGGAAGCGAAAGACAACCGTGAAGTGGTGGATATCAGCCAGCTCAATATCGAACTGAAAACCACGGTTGCCAACATTGATAAACTGCGCAAAGAAATTGATACCATTGTTGCCAAAATCGAAGGGACGACGATTGAAGAAACACCGACCGAGGGCATGGAAAGCGAAGGAGAGGTAGCATGATGTTAGAGAATAAATTAAACATCACCAATCAGGTTGAACTTGCCAAAGCTGAGGAGAAAATCAGTAAACAAAAGGCTAAGCAACTTTTCGACTCTGGCGACATTAACAAGGCTGATGTGGGAACGTTTTCCGGGCTTAGCTTTATTCATGGCTATCTGTTTGGTGACATCTATCACTTCGCTGGTAACATCCGTGACGTCAATATCGCCAAGGGTAATTTTCGTTTTGCCCCGCTGATGTATTTAGATGTCTCTCTAAAGCATATCGATGGCATGCCACAAAGTACCTTTGATGAAATCATCGAAAAATATGTCGAGATGAACATCGCCCACCCATTTCGTGAAGGCAATGGCCGTGCTACGCGTATCTGGCTAGACCTGATGCTCAAAGCCGCGCTTAAACAAGTAGTGGATTGGAACTTGGTGGATAAGGAAGAATACCTTTCTGCAATGCAGCGCAGCGTAGTGAAAGACCTGGAAATAAAGGCGCTGCTTAAACAAGCGCTCACCAGTCAGATTGATGACCGAGCCTTGTTCATGAAGGGTATTGATGTCAGCTATTACTACGAAGGTTATAGCGAATTCAAGACAGAGGAGCTGTAATCATGAGTAATGCTGACTTTATGGAAAAATTGCTCGATGGCGTGAATGTTGAATGGAAGCGTTTGGGGGAAATTACCTCTATCAAAACGGGCCATTCAGTAAACAAGCAAATGATTTCAGCCAACCCTGGCGAATATCCCGTGATTAACAGTGGCCGTGAGCCGCTTGGATTTATCGATGAGTGGAACACTGATAACGACCCAATAGGCATAACATCACGCGGTGCGGGGGTTGGTTCGGTGACATGGCAACCAGGAAAATATTTTCGAGGCAATCTGAACTATTCAGTCACGATAAAAAATGCTCAGCTAGTTAGCACGAGATACCTTTATCACTTGCTGCTTGAAATGCAGCCTGAAATTCAGTCTCTTTGCACGTATGATGGAATTCCCGCTTTGAATGCAGGCAACTTGAAAGAGTTGCAAATCCCCATACCCTGTCCAGATAACCCCCAAAAATCGCTGGAAATCCAAGCTGAAATTGTGTGTATTTTGGACGCACTTACTGCGCTTACCACCGAGCTTACCACCGAGCTTACCACCGAGCTTACTGCACGGAAAAAGCAATACAGCCACTACCGCGACCAGTTGTTAAGTTTTGAAGAGGGTGAGGTGGAGTGGAAGACGTTGGGGGATGTGTGCGACTTCAAAAATGGATTCGCTTTTAAAAGCAATCTATTCAAAGAAACAGGACTGCCAATCGTAAGAATAACCAACATAAATGGTTCAGGCGTCGACATGGCGGATGTTAAGTATTTCGATCCGTCTGACTATAAAGAAAACACCCTAAGCTACGTGATCGACAGTGGTGACATTTTGATAGCAATGTCTGGCGCAACCACTGGGAAAATCGGCTGCTTTAACAGCAATAGAACTGCCTACCTGAACCAGCGAGTAGGGAAATTCATATCCAAAAGCAACGCTCTAAACAATCGCTATTTGTATCATTTTTTACTTTCAAAGACCGATGCAATATATGTTCTAGCTGGCGGTGGCGCACAGCCAAATCTAAGCTCCAAGGCGCTTATGGAAAAGATTTTGATTCCAATACCGTATGCAAACGATTCCACCAAGTCGACTGCGGAACAGAAAAGAATCGCAAACATCCTGGATAAGCTAGACACGCTGACAAACTCCATCACGGAAGGTTTGCCGCGTGAAATCGAGCTGCGCCAGAAGCAATACGAATACTATCGCGATTTGCTGTTAAGTTTCCCCAAGACAACAGCAGAGCCCGCACCTGCTGCTGTGGAGAAATAACATGGACAAGATAGCTCAAGTCAAGCAACTGGTCAGCGAGATCAACCGCTTGCATCGTGATTTTTCGAATGACTTTTTCGAGACCGGAAAAATCGAAAAGATCAAGCTGTCCAGAACCATCAAGCATGTGCCGCCCGCGCATATTTACCGCTACCGCCTCGCCCTGCACGAGAGCGTCAACGATTACCTGATGACGGCGGAGATCGACATCAAGTACTTTTACCGCGTGAAGACGCGGGAAAGCATTGACGACAAGATCGGGCGTTTCGCCAGCCGCGAAGACCAATACCCGGTCAACAACTGGCTGAATGATATTTTTGGCGCCAGGATCATTCTGTCCGCCACTGAAATCGAAACCGTACTGGATTTACTGGATGCATGGCAGGATGAACTAGGCCTGAAAAACTGGTATTTGCGCGACAAGGCCGGCTATCGCGGCCTGCATGTGTACTTCAAGAACAAGAGCAATTACTTTTTCCCGTGGGAGCTGCAAATCTGGGATGCGGCAGATATTCAAAGCAATATCGACAACCACGAGAAGTTCAAGCGCCTGTTCATGTGATTTTTTGCCACGGCCATTCAAAAACCAACAAGCTGTGGCGCATCGAATCCGGCTTTAACCATGAAGCCCACAAGGCCGGCAAAACAAGGGTGAAACAGCATGAGCGACTACAAGACCATCGCCGAATCGAAAAATTTTATTGTGCTTGAGAAGTACAGCAAGGACTGGAAGGTGGCAGACAGCTACCAGAGCGAGAACGATCTGGAGTGCGAGCTGATTCAGGATCTGCAAAACCAGGGCTATGAATACCTGGCCGGCCTGAATTCTGCACAAGCCTTGCTGGCCAATGTGCGCGTGCAGCTGCAAACCCTCAATCACGTGCAGTTTCTTGATGCCGAGTGGCAGCGCTTTGTGGAAACCTTTCTGGATACACCCAGCGACAGCATTGTCGACAAGACCCGCAAGATTCACGACAACTATATCCACGACTTTGTGTTCGACGATGGCCGTATCCAGAACATCTACTTGCTGGACAAAAAGAACATCGCCCGCAACAAGGTACAGGTGATCCGCCAGTTCGAGCAGACCGGCAGCCACGCCAACCGCTACGACGTGACGATTCTGGTCAACGGCCTGCCGCTGGTGCAGGTGGAGCTAAAAAAGCGCGGCGTAGCGATCCGCGAGGCCTTTAATCAGGTACACCGCTACAGCAAAGAAAGCTTCAACAGCCAGCACTCCTTGTTCAAGTATCTGCAGCTGTTTGTGATCTCCAACGGCACTGACAGCCGCTATTTCGCCAATACCACCGTGCGCAACAAGCACAGCTTCGACTTCACCATGAACTGGGCGAAGGCGGATAACAGCCTGATCAAGGATCTGAAAGACTTTACCGCCACCTTCTTCCAGAAGCACACCCTGCTGAATGTGCTGCTGCACTATTCGGTGTTTGATGTCAGCCATACGCTGCTGGTGATGCGCCCCTACCAGATTGCCGCTACCGAACGCATTTTGTGGAAAATCAAAAGCAGCCACCAGGCTAAAAACTGGAGCAATACCGACAGCGGCGGCTTTATCTGGCACACCACCGGCTCGGGCAAGACGCTGACCAGCTTCAAGGCGGCGCGGCTGGCGACCGAACTGGACTTTATCGACAAAGTGTTTTTCGTGGTGGACCGCAAGGATCTGGATTACCAGACCATGAAGGAATACCAGCGCTTTTCGCCGGACAGCGTGAATGGCTCGGACAGTACCGCCGGCCTTAAGCGCAACCTGGAGAAAGACGACAACAAGATCGTCGTCACCACCATCCAGAAGCTCAACAACCTGATGAAGAGCGAGGCGGACTTGCCCATCTACGGCAAGCAAGTGGTGTTCATCTTCGACGAGTGTCACCGCAGCCAGTTTGGCGAGGCGCAGAAGAACCTGAAGAAGAAGTTCAAGAAGTTCTGCCAGTTTGGTTTCACCGGCACGCCCATCTTCCCCGAGAACGCCTTGGGCGCAGAGACCACGGCCAGCGTGTTTGGCCACGAGCTGCATTCGTACGTGATCACCGATGCGATCCGCGACGAGAAGGTGTTGAAGTTCAAGGTGGACTACAACGATGTGCGCCCGCAGTTCAAGGCCATCGAGACCGAGCAGGACGAGAAGAAGATCAGTGCAGCCGAGAACAAGCAAGCCCTGCTGCACCCGCAACGTATCCGCGAGATCAGCCAGTACATCCTGACCAACTTCCGGCAAAAGACCCACCGCCTGCACGCTGGCAACAAGGGTTTCAACGCGATGTTTGCCGTCAGCAGTGTGGATGCTGCCAAGCTCTACTACGAGTGTTTCAGGGAACTGCAGAAGAACAGCGACAAGCCGCTTAAAGTGGCGACCATCTTCTCGTTCGCCGCCAACGAGGAACAGGACGCGATTGGCGACATCCAGGACGAGGGCTTTGACGTGTCTGCCATGAACAGCAGCGCCAAGGAGTTCCTGAGTGCGGCCATCGACGACTACAACGCGCTGTTCAAGACCAACTTCAGCGTGGACAGCAACGGCTTTCAGAACTACTACCGCGACCTGGCCAAGCAGGTGAAGGCCAAGGAAATTGACTTGCTCATCGTGGTGGGCATGTTCCTGACCGGCTTTGATGCCCCCACGCTGAACACTCTGTTTGTAGACAAGAACCTGCGCTACCACGGACTGATGCAGGCTTACTCCCGCACCAACCGCATTTTTGACGCTACCAAAACCTTCGGCAACATCGTTACCTTCCGCGACCTTGAGCAGGCAACCATCGATGCCATCACCCTGTTCGGAGACAAGAACACCAGGAACGTGGTGCTGGAGAAAAGCTACAAGGAGTACATGGAGGGGTTCACCGATGTGGCGACCGGTGAGGCGCGGCGTGGCTTCATGGAGGTGGTGAAGGAACTGGAAGAGCGCTTCCCCGATCCGGCGGCAATTGAAAAGGAAGCCGACAAGAAGGCCTTTGCCAAGCTGTTTGGCGAGTACCTGCGTATCGAGAACGTCCTGCAGAACTATGACGAGTTCGCCAGTCTGAAAGAGCTTCAGAGTGTTGACCTGACGGATGCCGCTGCGGTGGAGGAGTTCAAGGCCAAGCACTATTTGAGTGATGAAGATCTGACGGCACTGCAAGCCATCACGCTCCCCGCAGAACGGAAAATTCAAGACTATCGCTCCACCTACAACGACGTGCGCGACTGGCTGCGCCGCGAGAAGTCAGGGGCCGAAAAGGAAAAGACGACCATCGACTGGGACGACGTGGTCTTTGAGGTGGATCTGCTCAAGTCGCAGGAAATCAACCTGGACTACATCCTGGAGTTGATCTTCGAGCACAACAAGAAGACCAAGAGTAAGTCAGCGCTGGTGGATGAGGTGCGGCGCGTGATTCGTGCCAGCCTTGGCAACCGCGCCAAGGAGGGCCTGGTGGTCGATTTCATCAATCAGACCGACCTGGACCAGATTGGCGACAAGGCCAGCGTGATCGACGCATTCTTCACCTTTGCCCAAGCGGAACAGCAGCGTGAAGCGCAGGAATTGATCACCACCGAGGAGCTCAACGTTGATGCCGCCAAGCGCTACATAGCCACCTCACTAAAGCGCGAGTTCGCCAGCGAGAACGGAACCGAACTCAACGCAGTCCTGCCCAAGATGAGCCCGCTAAACCCGCAATATCTGACCAAAAAACAGAGCGTTTTCCAGAAAATCTCGGCGTTTATTGAGAAATTCAAAGGGGTTGGTGGTGACATTTAGTCAATATTCTACTCCATGCCCAAACGGATGGATTACTGGAGTTGGTAAAAATGCAATCGTTTGAAATTTTGAGTGATGAAGAGTTCGATGAGCTGGAAGCGCTGTTGGAGCGCTACGGCAGTGAAAACAGCATAGCCTCCATGTCGATGCTCGATGGCTTTTTGACAGCTGTGGTCTCTGGCCCTCACCTCATCATGCCGAGCACCTGGCTCCACGCGATCTGGGGTGGTGAGCAGGATCAACCCGAGTGGCAAAGCGAAGCTGAGCTGGAGCGCTTTATCGACCTAGTGATGCGCCACAGCAACGACATTGCGACCACTCTGACCTATGCGGCAGAAGACTATTTCCCGGTGGCACCGGAGTTTGAACGACACGGTGAGTGGGTTCCGCTGATCCACGACTGGTGTGGGGGTTACCTGGGGGCGATTGAATTGGCACCATGGCCAACGCTACCGGCTCCGGAAGCTGCTGCACTGGCGATGATAGCTGAACCGCTGGAGAAGATGCCTACATCGTTGGAAGCGCTCAGCAATGAACACTTGCAAGAGCAAGCCACCAAGGCCCGCTTTGCTGCTCGTATCCTGCACGCCCACTTTTTGGCGCAACGAAGTGAACGCCCGGCACGTTCTCAACCAGTGGTGGCACCCATCAAGATTGGCCGCAACGAGCCGTGCCCCTGTGGCAGCGGCAAGAAGTACAAGCAGTGCTGTTTGCACTGACCAACACAATAGATAGCAAGAGAGGGCCATTGGCCCTCTCTTGCTTTGGTTAAACTGAAAGGAGTAACGACGATGACCTGTCCAAAGAAATGCTATCGAGGAGCAGGACAGCCAACACCTAATGGCATACTCACTGGCATACCAAAAATCACAGATACAAAAAAGCCCAACAGAATCAATCAGTTGGGCCATATAGATGGCGGAGGAGGTGGGATTTGAACCCACGGATGGTCGCCCATCGCCGGTTTTCAAGACCGGTGCATTCAGCCGCTCTGCCACCCCTCCGCAGCAGTGCGGCGAATATTACCATGCTGATCCGGCTTGTAAATCCCTGCCCGGTTCGATTGCTGGTTAATTGCGCGAAATGACATGAAAAAGTGGCAATCAGGGCGCATCAAGCGCTTTTTTGGCCAGATAACTTGACTTGAAAACAGACTCAACCACTATAGTGCCCTCTATCATATCCTCTGCAAGATAACGTTATGACTATTAAAAATGCCCTGTTTTGCGCGCTGGCTGGCCTGACCCTGTTGGCGACACCGGTACATGCGAGCGAGCTGACCAAAAGCGATGTCGAGCAAATCGTTCGCGACTATCTGGTCAAGAATCCCGAGATCCTGGTCGAGATGTCCAATGCCCTGCGTGCCAAGCAGGAGAGCCAGCAGGCCGAGAGTGACAAGTCGCTGATCAAGGCTCACTCCAAGCAGCTTTATGCCAATCAGGATCCCGAGATGGGAAATCCGAAGGCATCGCTGACCATTGTGGAGTTTTTCGATTACAACTGCGGTTACTGCAAACGGGCCCACCCGCTGGTCAAGCAGCTGATGGCGGAAGATAAAGACATCCGTTACATCTACAAGCAGTTCCCCATTCTGAGCGAATCCTCCTACTTCGCTGCCCGTGCTGCGCTGGCGGTTCAACTGGGCCAACCTGACAAGTATCAGGCGTTCCACGAAAAGCTCTATACCCATCAGGGCCCGCTCTCTGATGAGGCTCAGGTTAAGCAGCTGGCGCTGGCGGCCGGTGTTGACTGGAGCAAGGTGGAAGCCAAGATCAAGGATGGCAGCATTGACCAGAACCTCGGCACCAACCGAGCGCTGGCTGAAGCGCTCGGTATCTCAGGTACCCCCGCCTTCATCATCGGTGATCAGATCCTGCGCGGTGCGCCCCGCGATCTGGCCAGCCTGAAGGGGTTTATCAAGGACGTGCGCGCCGGCAAGAGCATTCAATAAGCGGTTGTCATGGTCAGGGGCTCAGTCCCTACGTCCAGATACAGAAAGAGGGTCGGTATCACTACCGCCCCTCTTTTTCATTATGTCCTTTGGCACAGGTGGTCGTCGCGAAAGGACCATAACAACGTGCTCAGGACCCGGCCTGTTGGCCTCAGTAACAAGTATTAGCAGAGTCGTTCGACTTCCATCTGGAAAAGTTTCAACTCCTCTTGGCTGGCTGCGAAGCTTGCTTAATTACAGCCAAGACTTTTTCTGCGCCCTGCCTTAGAATCGCCGCCCGGTGCAGGAGAAACCCATATGTTAGTTGATATTTTGCGGATTATTTTTATAGCCGGTGGCCTGGCATTTGTCTTTATGCTGGTGCAGGCCTGCTGGCAGAAGAGGTGCAACGGCACGCTCGAATCTACTCCATTCTGGCCGGTGGCGTTGATCGGTGGGGTTGCCAACTTCCTCGATACCCTGGGGGTGGGCAGCTTTGCGGTAAAGACCGCCTGCTACAAGCAGTTCAAGCTGATCGATGATCGAGTGCTGCCGGGTACCCTCAATGGACAGTGCGTGCTGCCGACCGTGACCCAGTCGCTGATCTTCATCGGTGCAGTAGCGGTGGAGCCGCTGACGCTGATCAGCATGATGATTGCCGCCGCAGCGGGCGCGGCCTGGGGGGCTCGCCATGTGGCCTCGTTTGATCGGCAGACCATCCGGCTGGTGATGGCCATCTCCCTGCTGGTCGTCGCCGGGTTGATCTTTGCCGGTCTGCTGGGTCTTTTCCCGGTTGGCGGGGATGCGATGGGGCTCAGTGGCTACAAGCTGGCGATCGCCCTGCTCGGCAACTTCATCTTCGGGGTATTGATGAATGTCGGTATCGGCCTGTTTGCCCCCTGCATGACGCTGGTCTATCTGCTGGGGATGAATCCGCTGGCGGCGTTTCCGATCATGATGGGCTCCACTGCCGTGCTCAGCGTCTTCTCCGCAGGCACTTTTATCCGCAAGGGGGTATTTGATGCCAAGGCGGTGCTGGCGGTGGCCATCTTCGGCCCTATCGGTGTGGTGCTGGCCGCCATGCTGGTCAAGTCCATGGATATGGAGATGCTGAAGTGGCTGGTTGCCTTTATCGTCATCTATACCTCCTGGACCATGTACGCTTCCTGGCGGGCGGCGCGTCGCTCCCTTGTGCAACTGGCGGTGGAGCGCGCAGGCTAGCCTGTACCAGTGCCGCTTCGGCCTTGGCCCCCAGAAAGACATAGAGGCCAAGCGCCAGCAGCAAACCCACCGCACACCCCATCACCCCGACCGCAGGCCAGAGCAGCTCGCTCTGGCCGAGCGAGCCTTTGAACAGCAGCAACAGCCCCTCGATGGAGACCGCGATCAGAATGGCGGCGATAAAGCGGGTGATGGTGCGGCGAATGGCGCTGTGGCGGAAGATATCCTTATGCAGCAGTACCTCCTCTTCCAGAATGGTCTTGCCCAGATCGAACACCGCCAGTGCCAGCGTCAGGAAGATAATGGCACTAAAGGCGCCGAGCCGGTTCTGCTGCTCGCTGCACAATAACTGGTAGAGCTGCTCCAGCCCGTGCCAGATCAGGGTGGCGACGATGAGAAACAGCGCCATGCTTAGGACCACATAGACCGCCTTGAACCAGGGCATGGCGCGGCGGCGCTCCCTGTCCCCCATCAACCAGCCAATCAGCTGATTCAGACAGACGGTGATCTCCCGTCCTTGCCCCTGCACGATAAGATGCAGCCGGTTATGGGCCGCCGGTGCCGCAGGCTGGATGCACACAGGCCCCTGATAGTGGTCAATGCTGACAACAAAGGGATACCGCTTGAGCGAGGCAAGGGGGGCGCTGAGCAGCCCCTGCAGTAGCGGGGTCAGCTCTTCCTGATACTCCTGATAGCGCCGCAGCACATCGATGGGGCTCATCTCTGCCATATGGACCTCGGTGACGTGGGCTCTGTTGCGGATGTGCAAATAGTGGGCCTGCTTTATGACAGGGATGGCGAGGCAAGTTGCACCAGAGGATGACAAAACGACGGATGGCTAGGGGGGGAATGCACCAGAACTGGGCGTATCGACGCCCTGAGTGGTGATGGAGGCACTGCAATAGCAAAGGGCCCATGACGGGCCCTTTGCGACAACCGGCGGCGATTTAGCCTGCCAGCTTGGCGAAGCTGCGCTCGGCGGCAGCCAGGGTGTGTTCAATCTCCTTGTCGCCATGAGCCAGCGACAGGAAGCCCGCCTCGTAGGCGCTCGGCGCCAGATAGACGCCCTCTTCCAGCATCAGATGGTAGAAGCGCTTGAAGCGTTCCATGTCGCAGCGAGTGACCTGCTCGTAGCGGGTAATTTCTGGTTCGTCGGTGAAGAAGAAGCCGAACATGCCGCCCACATAGTTGATGGCGAGCGGGATGCCGTGTTTGGCGGCGGCCGCTTTCAGCCCCTCGGCAACCCGTGCAGTCTTGGCGCTCAGTTGCTCATAGAGGCCCGGCTCCAGCAGCAAGTCCAGCATGGTCAGACCGGCCGCCATGGCCACCGGGTTGCCGGAGAGGGTACCTGCCTGATAGACGGGGCCGGTCGGGGCAATGTATTGCATCACCTTCTTCTTGCCGCCGAAGGCACCGACCGGCATGCCGGCACCGATGATCTTGCCGAGGGTGGTGAGATCCGGGTCGATGTTGTAGTAGCCCTGAGCACCGCGCAGGGAGACGCGGAAGCCGGTCATCACCTCGTCCAGGATCAGCAGGGCGCCGAACTCGTCACAGATCGTGCGCAGTCCTTCCAGGAAACCGGGCACCGGCGGGATGCAGTTCATGTTGCCAGCGACCGGCTCGACGATGATGCAGGCGATCTCGCTGCCGTACTGGGTGAAGGCTTCGCGCACCGACTCCAAGTCGTTGAAGACGCAGGTCAGGGTGTGCTTGGCGAAATCGGCCGGTACGCCCGGGCTGTTGGGTTGACCCAGAGTCAGGGCACCGGAACCGGCCTTGACCAGCAGGGAGTCGGCGTGACCGTGGTAGCAGCCCTCGAATTTGACGATCTTGTCGCGACCGGTATAGCCGCGGGCCAGACGGATGGCGCTCATGGTCGCCTCGGTGCCGGAGTTGACCATCCGCACCTGCTCCATGGAGGGGACGATTTGGCGGACTTTCTCGGCCATCAGCACTTCGATCTCGGTCGGCGCGCCGTAGCTCAGTCCCTTCTCAACGGCCTTGATGACGGCGGCCTTGATGGCCGGGTGGTTGTGACCGAGCAGCATGGGGCCCCAGGAGCCGATGTAATCCACGTAGGCCTGACCATCCACATCATAGAGATAGGCGCCATCGGCGTGATCGATGAAGCGAGGCGTGCCGCCGACCCCATTGAAGGCGCGGACCGGTGAGTTGACGCCACCGGGAATGGTCTGGCGGGCCTGTTCAAACAGCTGATCTGATTTTGACATGGATCATCCTTAATGGGATTTTGGGCGTCACACAAGGGATTGCAGCCGATTGAGACTCGGCAGGCCAGGGCATGAGGAGTATGCTTTGCGCTCTCGCCACCCGGACTCTCGGTCTGCTCCCGTGACAAAAATTTAACGGGCCGACTATAGCAGAAAGCCCCAGCCCTGGGCAGCCGAGCAACGTGCCGGGTGATCCTGATCTCAGCTAGCTGACGATATGGTTTTTCCAGGTTGGTGTAACAAGATGGCGCAACAAGCTCTCTCCTCTGAACCCGATACCGCTTCGCGGGGGCCGCTTTCCCGCATTATCCGGCAAGACAAGATGCCCTTGTTGGTGCTGCTGCTGGCAGCGCTGGTCGGCACCCTGGCCGGGCTGGTGTGCGGCCTGTTCGAATCGGGTGTCCACTGGCTGGCAGAGCAACGCATCATGTTGCTGGCAGACCGTCCCTGGTGGCAGCTCGGTCTGCTCGGCTTTGGCTTCAGCGCCTTGCTGGGATTTGTCGGCTACTTCCTCACCCATACCTTTGCCCCGGAAGCAGGCGGCTCCGGCATTCCCGAGATCGAGGGGGCGATGGACGATCTGCGCCCGGTGCGGTGGTGGCGGGTGTTGCCGGTCAAGTTCTTCGGTGGCATCTGCACCCTGAGCTCCGGCATGGTATTGGGGCGGGAGGGGCCCTCGGTACAGATCGGCGGCAACCTCGGCAAGATGGTAGCGGATATCTTCCGGCTGCCCAAGGAGCATGGCCACGCCCTGCTGGCGGCCGGTGCGGCAGGTGGTCTGGCGGCAGCCTTCAATGCGCCGCTAGCGGGCATCCTGTTTGTGATGGAGGAGATGCGGCCGCAGTTTCGCTACTCTTTTCTGGCCATCAAGGCGGTGGGGATCTCCGCCATCATGGCGACCTTGATGTTGCAGAACATGAAAGGGCAGGGGGCGGTGATCACCTTGCCCCACTACGATGCGCCAGCCCTCAAGGCGCTCTGGCTGTTCCTTTTTATGGGAGCCACCTTCGGGGTGCTCGGTTTTGTCTTCAACAAGTTGGTGCTGGCCTGTCAGGATGGCTATCTGGCGTTGCACCAGAACAAGCGCCACCGTTTTGTGGCCATCGGCATGCTGGTCGCCGGAACGTTCGGTGTGCTGTCGCTGTTTGCCCCCTCGGTGACGGGCGGTGGCACCGAGCTTATTCCACATCTGATGGGGGATGAGTATGCGATGGCAACCCTGTTCCTCATCTTCTCGGTGCGGCTGGTCGCGACCCTCATCTGCTTCTGCTCCGGTGCGCCGGGCGGGGTGTTTGCGCCGACCCTGGCGCTCGGCACCCTGTTTGGCGTGGTGTTCGGCCATCTGTTTCATGCGGTGTTTCCCGAGCTGGGCATCGAGCCCGGCGCCTTTGCCATCGCAGGGATGGGAGCGCTGTTTGCCGCCACCGTGCGCGCCCCCATCACCGGCATCGTGTTGGTCACCGAGATGACCGACAACTATCAGCTGATCCTACCGATGATGATCACCACGGTCGGGGCAACCCTGGTTGCCCAGTGGCTGGGGGGCCGACCCATCTATTCCCAGATCCTGGAGCGAACTTTACGGCTCGCCGCGCGTCAAAAGCGGGGTGATGGCAGCGCCACGGCCAGTTAATTTTTCCCTTTATCGCGTTTGACCACGGTCCGGGCGGTATAGTGAAGGGAGAGGCGCTGCCGTAAATGGCGTGATAACGGGATGAGGGGCTATGTCCAATCTATTGAAGTTATTGGTCGTGTTAGCCGTTGGCGGGCTCATCGGTTACTTTGTCGGTAACCGTCAGGAGCTGGCCCAGAGCAGTCTGTTGGTGGTACAGCAGGAGACGCTGGATCGTCAGGGCAAGGCCATCGGCCAGCTCAAGACCGAGCTGGGGGTGAAAGATACCCGGTTGGCGACCCAGAAAGCGGCCTTCGAGCAGTTACAGACCACCCTGAAGAGTCAGGAGGCGCAGGTGCAAGAGCTCAAGCGCCAGCTGGCCTTTTTCGAGCGGATCATGCGCCCCACCGGCGAACAGGTGGGGGTGGTGATCGACAACCTGACCCTGCAGGAGACCAGCATTCCCGGTCGTTACCACTACCGTCTCGCTCTGACCCAGCCCGCCAAGAAGCGGGAGCTGTTTCGTGGTCAGGTGCAGATCCGGGTCGAGGGAAGTCTGGCTGACAAGCCGAAGACGCTGACCGGTCGCGATCTCGGAATGAAGGTGAGCGAGTGGCGCTATGCTCTGCGTTATTTCCAGCTGCTGGAAGGGAACTGGCAGTTGCCGGAAGGCTTTGTGCCGGATCGGATCCGTGTCACCATCAACAAGGACGGCAGGCAACCGGCACAAGAGCTGCTGGTTGAATGGGGCGAGGTGATCAAGCCGCTGGTCGCCGCGCCGCCTGCTCCGGTTCCCGCTGCCGGTTAAACGTGGTGAATACTTGAACTGAATGGTCGGGTATTGGATAATTTCGCGGTTTCCATGTTTGTGGATCTAATGGTTGTGAGGTCAGTAATGAGTGCAGTAGCAGAAGCCCCGCTGCCCATCCAGATGACGGATGCGGCGGCCAACAAGGTGAAGAACCTGATCACCGAGGAAGAGAATCCCGAGCTGAAGCTGCGGGTGTACATCACGGGTGGGGGCTGCTCCGGTTTCCAGTATGGCTTTACCTTTGATGAGAAGATCAACGACGGGGACACCGTGGTCGAGAAGAACGGCGTCACCATGGTGATCGATCCCATGAGCCTGCAATATCTGGTAGGCGGCAGTGTGGATTACACCGAGGGTCTGGAAGGTTCACGCTTCACCGTGACCAACCCCAACGCCACCACGACCTGTGGCTGTGGCTCCAGCTTCTCCATCTGATCGGCGTATCGGTCTGATGAAACGGCTCTCGGCAACGAGGGCTGTTTTTGTTTGTGGTGATCAGTGAACGCCATCAAAAAGCATTTATCTAAAACAACAAAGGCGCCGTGATGGCGCCTTTGTTGTTTGCAGAATGACTTAGCGGGAGCTTGCCGCCGCGACCAGCGGGATCCGGTTCACTGCCTTGCCCATGTAGGCGAGGGTGATGGTCACAATGATGCAGGTGAAGCTCAGCCACATGTAGGGTAGGTAGTCGAGGGTCGCGACCCCCAGTACCCCGGCCATGAAGATGCCGTTGTCGCTCCAGGGCACCATGCCGCAGGTGAGGGTGCCACCGAACTCGGCGTTGCGAGAGAGGTTCTTGCGCGCCAGTCCCAGTCTATCGTAGTTCTTGGCCATGATCTTGGGGGTCAGGATCAGCGACACATACATGGCCGAGCCAAACACGTTGGCCAGAAACGCGGTGGCTATGGTGTGGCTGGTCAGGCTGCCGACGCTGTTGATGCGTTTCTCGAAGGCGCTGGCGATCACTTCCAGAATACCGACCTTCTCCAGCAGGCCGCCAAACCCGAGACCGAAGATGATGACCGCGACCGAGCCCAGCATGGACTCCATGCCGCCGCGACCGAGAATGTTGTCGATAAAGTCGATGCCGGAGGTGATGGCAAACGGGCTATAAGCCGAGTGCATCGCCTTGACCGGATCCATGCCCTGGAAGGCGATGGCCCAGATCAGGCCCAACAGGGCGCCGAAGCTGATCACCGGGAAGGCGGGCTTGCGATTGGCCAACAGGCCCAACACCAGTACCACCGGCACGATGGCCAGCGGAGTGATGTTGAACTGGTTGTCGAGCGCCTCCATCACCAGATTGACCTGCTCCAGGCTGACGTTGCCCGAATACTGCATGCCGACCACGGTGAACAGCACGGCGGTGATGACATAGGAGAGCAGGCTGATGGGCAGCATCCCCTTGATATGCTCCACCACGTCGACGTTGGACATGGTCGAGGCCAGCACCACGGAGTCGGAGAGCGGAGAGAGCTTGTCACCGAAGTAGACGCCGGAGAGCACGGCACCGGCTACCAGCGGCGCAGGCACGCCGAGGCTGTGGCCGATCCCCATCATGGCGATACCGGCGGTGGCGGCAGAGCCCCAGGAGGTGCCGGTGGCCAGCGAGGTCAGGGAGCAGATGATCAGGGTTGCCAGCAGGAAGATGGACGGATGGATCACCTTGAGGCCGAAGTAGATGATGCTGGGGACAATGCCGCCGGCAATCCAGGTGCCGACCAGGGCACCGACGGAGACCAGGATCAGGATGGCCCCCATCCCCTTGGCGACGCCGTCAACGGCCGCCTGCTCCAGGGATTTGTAATCGTGGCCGAGCTTGATGCCGAGCCCCATGATAACGAACCAGGCGATGAACAGCGCCAGCTGGATCGGCAGATCGAGCACGCTGGTGAACGAGAATGCCAGGGCCAGGAAAATGGCCAGACAGATGAACACCTGCGCCATGCCCGGTAGTCGGATGTGGTTTTGTTGGTTTTGCATAGATACTTCCTAAACTCTTGCTCGCCAAAGTCAGTCCCTCTCGTCCTGTGGATACACGTATCCCGAGGGGCCAACCCAAAAAGAGGCCGCAATCTACCACAAACCTGATGGGTTAAAGCCCCATCAAATTGGTAAAAATGCACATTTGATTGAAAAAATCACAAATTAGTTGATCTCATAACCCGTTTTTGAGCGCCCTGTTGACATGATAGGTCACATACGAAGCCCGCTTGTGACGCGACTTGCATCCTTGATAGATGAAGATGATAATTATTATCAATTGTTTGTTGGGGAGAAAACAATGCGCTGGATATTGCGGGGGATGATGTTGCTGGTGGCGATGGCCGTACTCGCATGGGGTCAGGATAAAGAGTACGGCACCTGGAGTGCCGGTTTTCTGCTGGCTGCCTGGGTGATGCTGGAGCCCGGATTGCGGCCTGCCTTGATCTTGCTGCCAGTCGCTGGCTTGACCGGTATCGTCACCCTGCTCTGGCAGCAGCCCTGGCTATGAGGTTTTGACGGGAGCCTGCTTGATCTTCTGTAGCGCTTGCTTCAGGGAGGTGACGACCAGCTTTTCCATCTCGGTGCGCTTGGCATCGGTCAGGAAGTAGATCATGTCGACATCGTGGCGAATATAGTGGGAAGGGAGCTGGTTGAGGGTCAGGCAGCAGAGATCGGCCATCTGGTCGCCGGTGAGCTTCTGTTGCAGATCCTGCTTCTCAATCTCCTTGAGCACCAGATGTTCGTAAAAGTTGTGAATGTCGGTATCCAGTATCATATGCGTTCCTTGGCATGACGATGAGCGGGGAGTCGTCAAAAGCATAGCCATAACAAGGGGTAAAAACAAAAGGCCCGTCACTTTCGTGATGGGCCTTTTGCGTAATGAATGGTGCGAAGAGAGGGACTCGAACCCTCACATCCGTGGGACACTAACACCTGAAGCTAGCGCGTCTACCAATTCCGCCACCTTCGCACACTGATTTTCTCCAGCTGGTTTTTAAATGCGGTTGGAGCGCATTGCTCTGTTTTTACATGTCAGAATCATGGTGCGAAGAGAGGGACTCGAACCCTCACACCCGGGGGGCACTAACACCTGAAGCTAGCGCGTCTACCAATTCCG